>JADYZS010000235.1 GCA_020853075.1 Anaerolineae bacterium
CCGCTCTTTGCTTGACCCCGCGAAGGATGTGGAGCCTTGCGAGACCAGTTCTTTGATGCCCATCTTGTCCACGTCTTCGGTGGCGATCTCAGGCTTAACGAGGTCCACCGCCAGGGGCACCGCACGTTGGTCGCCAAAGGCCGCAGCCACAATGCGGTTGGCCGTCTCTGCCACGTTGGGCTGCCAGCCGTTCTGGCTGGGGATGACGGGCGTGAGGGCTTTCGTCTCTGCATTGAAGGAGAAAGTTCCATCGCGCGGCTGGCGTGTCAGTTTAGGGGCAAGTTCTTTCGCCACGTGGGCACGCACCTGATCCGCGTCCACACCGGCCATCAGTCTGGCGCGGCCATCTGTTCCCACCTCCTGGCGCAAGGTGAGCCATTGGGCCAGTATCTCCGGTAGGATCGTCGCCTGGAAGCCATCCTTACCATCGCGGAAGGCCAGGGAAATGGGGCCTTTGATCAACTGCTGCACCTGGGCCTCTGCATCGTCCACTTTCTCCAGAACGGGGTGCACGTCGCGCACAACCAGTTCCACTTCGGCGCGACCACCATGCACGAGATGGTTGTGGAGTGCGGCGCGGCTGGCCGCCACGTCCATCTCGTGGCCCGCCTCGCCTGCCACGGCGACGACCTTCAGCCCATCCAGGCGCAAGACACCCTCGCGCGCAGGGTGGTTGATCTCGCGGGCAAGGCGGCCCAGGACGTAGGCTTCCTGGCCCTCGTCGTAGCGCAGAACGGGGAGAACGGTGTCGCCGCGGCGATAAAGTTCATACTGTCGGAGGAGGTCGGCGAGGAGAGTGTTGCTGCGGCCCTTGGCAAAGGCGAGTTCCACCGTGGCTGCGGCGTCCAATTCTACGCCCAGGTCGCTGGCCGCGAAGGCCCAGGTCCGATCACCGTAACGGAGGATGGTGTCGGGGCCAGGGTAAGGAGTGAGGACGCGCTGTAGTCGCTCTGTGGCTTCGGCGCGGGTCAGGCCTCCCAGTTCAATGGTAAGGGGACCTTGGGCTGTGGGCACGGTGAGGCTGATGCCTGGATAGACGTGTTGGGCGTGGCGAAACTCGTAGCCCGCGACGGCAGCGGCCAGAGCCAGGAAGGCCAGGCCGGGCAAGAGGGCTAAATACGTGAGAAGGTAAAGAATACCCCGCCGCGGAGAAGATCGCATCGCGGGGGCCCGCGCGACTTGTGCCACGTTTATATCCCCAACCAACGCCAGCGCTACCCGTTCGCACCGTTCTTATTGTACACGAAGGGTAAAGGATTGACAAGGAAGGCCCCTTACAGAATCCTGGGCAGGGAGACAAAGGGGCGTCCCGCTGCATCGGTGCAAACTGCGGCTGCGGCTCAGTTTGCGAACGTAGGTAAAGGGGCCTGTATGAAGGACGCCAGGAGGGGCGTTTGGGTTCCCAGAACGATTGATATGACCGGGACCTACCCATCCCCTACCTGGTGGGCGAGGATGATAGCCTCTGCCACCTCTTTCATAGGCCGCCGGTTGTTCATGGACATCTTTTGGATCTTGCGAAAGGCTTCAGCCTCACTCAGCCCCTGCTTATCCATGAGGATCCCCTTGGCCCGGTCCACCAACTTGCGGGTCTCCAACGCGTCCTGAAGTTCGGTGACCTCTTTGCGCAGCGTTCTGAATTCATGGAAGCGCCCCAGGACGACCTCAATCGCCGGAGATAGGTCGCTCTCTTGGAAAGGCTTAACCAGGTAACCGGCGACGCCCGCCTCACGCGCTCGCGCCACCAGGTCGGGCTGGCTGTAGGCACTGAGGAGAAGGACCGGCGCGATGGACTCTTGGGTCAGGGTGCGTGCCGCCTCAATGCCGTCCAGGTCGGGCATACGGATGTCCATGATGACGACATCGGGTTTCAGTTCCCGCGCCAGATTCACGGCGCTTCGCCCGTCTCCTACTTCGCCTACCACCAGGTAGCCCAGGTGCGTCAGCATCTCGCGCAAGTCCATGCGGACAATGGCTTCGTCGTCGGCGATAATTACGCGCGTTCTTTCCACGTCTCGTCACTCCCTAAAGGTGATTTGCGGAAGCGAATGACGGCGGACACCCCGTGCTCGTTCCGCATGGTGAAAGTTCCCTTGAGATTATCCTGCACCAGCGTATTAACGATCTGCAATCCCATACTGTCGGTGTGGCCCAGTTCAAAGTCGGTGGGGAGGCCCGCTCCATCATCCCGTATCTCAATGGTCACATCATCGCTCTCTTCACAGAGGAAGATGCTGATAGTCCCGGCCTGGCGTTGCTGGTAGCCGTGCTCCAGCGAATTCTGCAAACACTCGTTGATTACCAGCGCGCAGGTGATGGCTTGCTGGCTCGGCAGGTAGAGGGTAGGTGGCCCCTCTACTTCCAGGTTAATCTGCTTCTCTGCGCTCAGAGCCAATTGGCGCGCCAGAACGATGATCCGTTGGCAGACGTCCCGGATATTAATGAGTTGCCCTTCCTCGCCAGAAAGGAATTCGTGGATGATGGCGACACTCATGATACGCTCAACCGCTTGCTCCAGTTGCGACCGTACCTCTACCGACCTGCTCCGGCGCGCCTGCATACGCAACAGGCCCGCTACCATCTGTAGGTTGTTCTTGACCCGGTGATGCACCTCCTTGATCAAGACCGACTTGACCTTCAACTCCTGTTCTCTCTGGCGCGCGTCGGTGTCGTCGTGCACCAGCAGAAGCGTCCCTGCCAGACCCATCTGGGTGGGCCACGTTTCCCATAATCGTCGCCATGAATTCGGCAATACGAGCCGCTCGCTCAGCAAGCCGCCAGGCTCCTGGCGCAAAGGGATGGCCTTCTTGATCCATATCCTGTCTTTGGGGCGCGTCTCCGTTTCCAGACAGCGACGGAGGCGCAACGCTTCGTTCACCAATTCGTCGTCGCCAGTGCGCAACGTGCCCAGGTAACGGCCGCGCAAATCGTCCATATAGCCCAGACGGCGATAGAGATTGGTGCCGATGCCGCTTACGTAGCGGACGCGCAGTTGCGGATCAACGAACAGCGCACCGTCCCACTCGCCAAACGGCGAGAGTTCAGACGCGCCCTCCAATTCGCCCCGCAGAGCCATCCCTTGCAGCCAGTGAACTGCTCGCCGGAAAGCCGGGTTACGGCGGCGATGGCGCTCTCGCTCAATCAGGTTTGTCTCAATGCTCAAGCAGGCGATCACGCGACCGGCCAGATTGCGTACCGGATAGACCTCCTGCACGACAGGCGCGCCGTTCATCAGACGATCCCGTTGCTCGTGGGCCACGACCCCGTTCAAGCCCTGGAAGATGATCGGTTGCTGGGCAGGGCTAACCATCTGGCCTACGATGGCGCTGCGATAGAGGGGTGAGATAGAATGGGGCTTGGCCTGTGCGATAACGATGGCGTCGTCATAGCGCGCGCGGCCATAGATGAGGATGTCGGCCCGGCTCACGTCGGCTGTGATACCGAGCCCTTCCTCAATGCGGGCCAGCAATGCCTGATCCTCTTCTGTTAGCCCTTTGCACCGCTTGATCGCCTGATTCATTTCACGCGTCTTCGTCACCTGACTTCGCTGTGTAGCACAAGGCCGACGGCATCATCGCCATCGGCCAATGGTATCTGCCGGGTGGGGTCTGCCTGCTGCCCCCAGATAGGCTATGCCCTCGTCTGCCAGATGCTATACATTATATCCATAGCCTTTGCTACGTCAAGTCAGGCTTCTTTTTTCCCAAACTCTTCTCCCGCGGAGTGGGACGCAAACAACCTGTAAGGGAGGGGAAGCCGCCCACTTTCAGGAGAAGGGCAAGGTAGGGGCCTTGTGCTTGCCTGGTTGCTGGTGTTTTCTCTCCTGTTGCCAGCTGTGGTATGATAGGGTCAATCCCCGCGGGAGGGAGACATGCGCGTTCTTGTTATCTCCGATATCCATGCGAACCTCGTTGCTCTGGAAGCCGTGCTGGCCGATGCCGCTCAATTAGGCTGGGAACAGGTATGGTGTCTGGGTGATGTGGTTGGTTATGGCCCTGAACCCACCGCCTGCGTAGAACGGATACGCGACCTGAAGCCTGACGTCTGGGTAGCCGGCAACCACGATTGGGCCACCATCGGACGCCTGGACACCGACGACTTCAATCCGGAGGCCCGCCGCGGCATCCTGTGGACGCGAGAGAATCTGTCGCCGGAAGCCCTCGCCCACCTGGAGACGCTCCCTGACGAGCCTGTGGTGCGCGGCGATTTCACCATCGCCCACGGCAGCCCCCGCTACCCCATCTGGGAATACGTTCTGGATGCTGCCACCGCGCTGGCTAACTTCTCCCACTTTGAGACTCCCTATTGCCTGGTGGGACATAGCCACGTCCCCCGCCTCTTCCGCTGGCAGGCACGAGAGGGAGACGATGAGGGCGACTGCGTGGAACTCGTCCCGGTCTATGACCGGCGCATCTCGCTGGCTGGTGACCACCGTCTCATCGTCAACCCCGGCAGCGTGGGCCAGCCGCGCAACAGCGACCCGCGGGCGGCCTACGCGCTCCTGGATACCGAAGAAGTCACCATGCGCTTCTGCCGCGTGCGCTATTCTGTTGAGGTTACACAGGCACAGATGCGCGCGGCGGGCCTCCCCGAACGCCTGATCAACCGCCTTTCCATCGGCTGGTGACCCGCGGGAACTTGCCGGCCCTCTTCAACGTCCTTCTTACGGGATGCGATCTTGCAGACCGTCATTAAGGAGAGAAGGAAGAAAGGACAGAAACCCATGAGGAACAGAATCATTCTGACGGCCCTGATGGTGGTGGCGTTGGCGATCACGGCCTGCGCGAGCGCCCAACCGCAAGTTGGCAGAGGGCCGGTCGTTGGTGTGCAGCCCGTTGAGAAGGTAGTACGGGAGGTGCCCGGCGCACCGGAAGCACAAGGGGGCTCCGTCTCGGATACCGCTGCGCAGCCACCCACCACTGAGCAAATGATCATCCGCCGCGCCAACCTGGAACTGGTCGTGACGGACACCGAGAAGACGGTGGCGGAGGTCACC
>JADYZS010000236.1 GCA_020853075.1 Anaerolineae bacterium
ATCCGATGGCGGACTTTGACACAGCCCTACACCTAGATAAAATCATGTTGACGAAGTATGAAAAACATGGTATATGCTTACAGACTAATCAACTCATATTAAACATAATTACTCCTGATGGGCGAAAAAGGACCTGCGCGAACCGTGACCGGAGAGATCTGGAGGCGTCGCCTGCAGCAACTTCGCACGCGCGCGCGGGCGGCGGTTCCCTACGTTTCCGGTCTTCTGACCGCTCTGGTAGCACTTCTTCTCTACAACGCCCTTGTTCCCGATCCCCCTCAGTTAACTGCGCGTGACGTGAACGATGCGGTTGTCCAGGCCCTCGCCTCTGCGACGCCGCCGCCAGCCTATTCTGCCCTCGTGTTCCGGGCGATACAACCCTCCCTCGTTCTGATCCAAACGAAAGGCCCGGACACGGACGACACGAAAGGCGATGGCCTAGGAACCGGCGTCGTCATTAACGATAATGGCTTCGTTCTCACGAGCCTCCACGTCGTCGCGAACGCGTCCGACATCATCCTCACATTCCCCGATGGCACACAGTCCAGCGCAGAGGTGGTGGATACGCAACCGGAGAGCGACATCGCCATTCTGAGCGCAGACAATCTTCCCGACCAGATCGTACCGGCAACCCTGGGGAATCCCCGTGCCATGCGCGTCGGCGACGAGGCCTTCGCCGTCGGCCATCCCTTTGGTCTGTACGGCTCCATGAGCGCAGGCGTTATCTCCGGTTTTGAGCGTACTTTCCGCCCCTCCAACAGCAATCTTGAATTAAAGGGCTTGATTCAAATAGACGCTGCCGTGAACCCCGGCAACTCAGGGGGACCGCTCCTGAATCGCGACGGCCACGTTATCGGCATTGTCGTAGGAATAACAAATCCTACCCAACAAGAGGTCTTCATCGGTATCGGCTTTGCGGTACCGATCAATGTCGCTGTCTCTGGCGGAGGCGGCTCGCTTCCGTATTAGGACCCCCGTAAGTAGGCTGTTCTAGTCTGCAAGGAGAATACGAGATGGGTGATAACACGCAGCCCGAGAACGGGCTACCCATGGAGCGCGTGCTGTACGAAGTGAAGAAGGTGATCGTCGGACAGGACCATCTGTTGGAACGGCTGGTCGTCGCCTTGCTGGCGCGCGGTCACATCCTGGTGGAAGGTGTGCCAGGCCTCGCCAAGACGTTGGCGATCAAGACCCTGGCCGAAGCGATTGGCGGCGAGTTCAAGCGTATTCAATTCACGCCCGACCTCGTTCCCGCCGATTTGGTCGGCACGCGTATCTACAATCAAAAGACGGGCGAATTCAACACTTCCCTCGGCCCCGTCTTCACCAATCTCCTGCTCGCCGATGAAATCAACCGTGCCCCGGCAAAGGTGCAAAGCGCGCTTCTGGAAGTGATGCAAGAGCGACAGGTGACCATCGGACGCGAGACTTTCAAAGTGCCGAATCCGTTCCTCGTATTGGCAACCCAAAATCCAATTGAGACCGAAGGTACGTATCCTTTGCCAGAAGCACAGGTGGACCGCTTTATGCTCAAGGTGCTCGTCGGTTATCCCAGCGCGACAGAGGAGTTCGTCATCGTTGAACGGATGACGAGCGCGTTGCAGGCAGTGCAAAAAGTGTTAACCACCCAGCAGTTGGTAGGCTTGCAGCAGGAAACCGACAAAGTGTACGTGGATCCGGCCCTGATTGAGTACGCCGTGCGCATGGTGACCGCCACCCGCAAGCCGAAAGACTATGGCCTCAACGAACTGGAACGCTACATCATGTTCGGCGCGAGTCCACGCGCATCCATCAACCTGATCCTCACCGCGCGGGCCCTCGCTTTTGTGCGCGGGCGAGGTTACGTGTTGCCCCAGGATGTTCTGGACATGGCGCTTGACGTGATACGACACCGCCTGGTGCTGTCGAACGAAGCACTCTCGGATAATAGAACCAGCGACGATCTGCTGAAAAAGGTTCTGGACCGCATTCCGATCCCGGTGGTGCCTTTACGTGAGCACGTCAACCTCCGCGTTAACGCCTGAACGCATCTTGCAGCGGCTAGACTGGCAAGTCATCCGCCGGCTAGACGGTATGTTGCAAGGTGACTACCGCAGCCTCTTCTACGGCTACGGGGTAGACTTTGCCGATCTGCGCGAATATCAACCCGAAGACGATATTCGCTACATTGATTGGAACGTCACCGCGCGGATGAACACGCCGTACGTCCGACAATACGTTGAGGACCGCGAAATCACCGCCTGGTTTCTCCTTGATCTCAGCCCGTCGGTGGATTTCGGCACCGCGCAGAACCTTAAGCGGACGGTGCTCATTGATTTCGTCACGGCCCTGGCGCGGCTGTTGACGCGTCACGGCAACCGCATCGGGGCAATGTTCTTCGGCAGCCGCGTTGAACGGACAATTCCCGCACGGGGTGGGCGGCTCCAGGTGCTGCGCCTGGTCAACGATCTCCTCAAACAGCCCCATCTGCCTCGCGCCTCGTTCACGAATCTGACACCTCTCCTTGAGGGTGCGCTCCATGGGATCAAGAGACGCTCGCTGGTATTCATCGTGTCAGATTTCATCAGCGCGCCGGGGTGGGAGAAACCACTGACCCTCCTCAACCAGCATCACGAGGTTATCGCTGTACGTTTGTGGGATCCGCGCGAAAGGGAACTGCCGGATATCGGCCCGATTATCATGGAAGACGCAGAGACGGGCGAGCAATTATACGTGGATACCCACGACAGGAAATTCCGTGCCCGGTTTGCGGAGGCAGCACGACGGCGCGAAACCACGTTGAGCGAGACGTTCAAGCGTGCCGGGGTAGATATGTTGTCGCTCTCGACGGAAGAGGATATGGTGCGGGCCATCGTGCGTTTTGCTGCGTTCCGTCGGCAGCGCCGGAGACGATAGCGTATGTCATTTATCTGGCCTACCATGCTTTGGCTACTGTTAGCGGCCCCGCTCTGCGTCGTGCTGTATCTGCGGCTGCACCGCCAGCGACGGCAGGCCCTGGCTCGTTATAGCAAACTCGGCTTCGTTCACCAGGCAGCAGGACGCGGGCTCGGCTGGCGCCGCCATCTTCCACCCACGCTCTTCCTTTCTTCACTGATGATTCTTATCATCGCGCTGGCACGGCCACAAACCACCGTCAGCCTGCCTCGCATAGAAGGCACGGTCATTCTGGCCTTTGACGTTTCCGGCAGCATGGCAGCCGACGATCTGAAACCGACACGCCTGGAAGCGGCTAAAACCGCCGCACGAGCCTTCGTAGAGGGCCAACCGTCCACTGTGCGGATCGGCGTGGTCGCTTTCAGTGATAGTGGCTTTTCGGTGCAGACGCCCACGAACAACCAGGATGCCATCCTCGCTTCGGTCAACCGCTTAAGCCCACGGCGCGGCACGTCCCTCGGCAACGGTATTCTTGCTTCGCTCAACACGATAGACGCGGAAACCAAACAGCCGCCCTCTCTCTTCTTTAGCAATCTGACGCCGACGCCGGTGCCCACGCCTACGCCTGTACCGCCGGGGATGCACACCTCGGCTGTCATCGTGCTGCTCACCGATGGCGAGAATACTTCCTCTCCGGAGCCGCTGACCGCTGCGCTCGTCGCAGCAGATCGGGGCGTTCGCATCTACACGGTCGGCATCGGCAGCGCCGCGGGGACAACCCTGCACGTCAACGGCTTTACCGTACACACGCAATTGGACGAGGCGACCTTGCAGCAAATCTCGCTCCTCACCGATGGCGAGTATTACAACGCCGAGAGCGAGCAAGAACTCCTGACGATTTACAGCAACCTTAATCCGCAGTTGGTACTCAAGCCGGAAAAGACAGAGGTCACTTCTCTCTTCACAGGTGCCAGCCTCCTTGTCATGCTCATGGGTGGTGCTTTTTCGTTGCTCTGGTTCAGCCGCTTGCCGTGATCTTATAAGTGGATTCGCAAGGGTGTGAGGAGGTGGCAGATGGACCTGCTGTGGCCTGGATTGCTTCCCCTTTTGGCGTTAATTCCTCTGGTGATCGCACTATACCTTTGGATGCTGCATCGGCGGCGGCGTTTTGCGGTGCGCTACTCCAGTCTGGTTCTCGTGCGCGAGGTGGTTCCCCAGCAATCATGGCTGCGGCGTCATCTCCCCTTTGTCCTCTTCCTTTCCGCTCTGACCAGCCTTGTGTTCGCTTTGGCACGCCCCGTAGCCATCGTGAGCGTCCCCTCAGGCCAGGCCACCATCATTCTCGCCATTGATGTCTCACGAAGCATGTGTTCCACCGATATTCCACCCAACCGCCTGGAAGCCGCAAAGGTTGCCGCCCTGTCCTTCATTCAGCGACAAAGAGCCACCACGCAGATCGGCGTCGTCGCCTTCGCCGGTTTCGCGGAAATGGTCCAGATGCCTACAAACGATCCAGAAGTGCTAGAGACCACGGTTCATAGCCTGATTACTGGGAACAGGACGGCCATTGGCAGCGGCATCCTGGAGGCAATAGATGCGATTGCCGAGATAGACAAGAACGTGGCACCGATCGTAAGCGATGAATCTTCCGACATCGCGCCGACTCCCGTGCCCCAAGGCGCGTACGCGCCGGACATCATCGTTCTCCTCACCGACGGAGCGAGCAATACGGGGCCCTCACCGCTGGTCGCCGCGCAGCAAGCCGCCGACCGGGGAGTGCGCGTCTATACCATCGGCTTCGGCACCGAAAACGGGGGGGCCATGAATTGTAGCGCGCAGTCTCAGACCGGCGATTCCTTTAGCGGTGGTCCATCATTCGGTGGAGGCGGGCAATTTGGCGGCGGCGGGTTTCGTCGCGGGATTGACGAAGAAACCTTGAAGCGAGTGGCAGATATGACCGGCGGAACCTATTACTCGGCTGAGAGCGCGGGCGAGTTGCACAGCGTTTTCCAAAATCTCCCAACGCATCTGATCACCAAGCACGAGACCACAGAGATCAGTTTCGCGTTCACGGCCATCGGCGCGCTCCTGGCCGCCGTTGCCACGGCCCTCGCGCTCCTCTGGCATCCGCTCCCCTGAAGTTGCTCTCCCTTATTTTATCCTGTTGTTGCCCGGCGTGAATATAACGAACCGCAGAGAACGCAGAGGTCGCAGAGAAAATCACTTCTCTTTGCGACCTCTGTTCTCAGCGGTGCGTCATTTCCTGCGTCGGGGTAGGGGGTCTAATGTATGGGGGGGCCGCGTGGAAGGTCTCAGGCCGGCCAATCCCACGAGGCCACGACGGGCCGGTGGTCGGAGGCCCAGCCTGCCAGGTCGCCGTCCAGAGCCTGACAAGAGCGTAGCCTGCCGGCCCAGCGTCGGGCGACAAAAAGGTAGTCCAACCGCAGAAAAGGCGCGCGCGCCGGGCAAGTTGCCGCGCGTCCACGCCCAACGGTGGCGAAGGCGTCCACGTAGCCCGCAGCGCGCAGCCGCCGGATTACCGGCAGCGCAATGGCCTGGGTGAGCGGCCCAGACAGGGACGGAGCATTGAAGTCGCCGAGGAGCCAGTGCGGCTCTTGATGACGGCGGGCCATCAGAGGGAGCAAGGTAGCCAGTTGGGCCAGCCGCACCGGCTCCCATACGTGATCCAGGTGCGTGGCGTGAACCGTCATGGTCAGGTTCTCACCCACGCGCAGGCGTGCAGAGAGGAGCGCGCGCCGGGTGAAACGCTTCAAGCCGGGAAGAGGATGGTTGCTCCAAGAGACGATGGGGTACGAGGAGAGGATGGCATTGCCCAGGCGACAGGGCCCTTGAGAGCAAGAAACGCTCTCGTCGCTCGGCCCAAAGACCCATTCCATGCCCAACCAATTCGCCAATTCTACCAGCGGCGTCTGGTCGTCCGGCAACGGATGGACAACCTCTTGCAAGGCCAGAACATCGGCTTTGCTCTCTCGTAACACGGTAGCCAAACGTTCTACGTCTATACGGCCATCTCCACCAACCCAGCGATGTATGTTGTAGGTAAGGAACTTCATGACAGGCGGACAGACCCTCCCAGAGATAATGTGGTGTCGGGAGGCTTTTGGCGTCCCGCGTAATGAAAGAGCGAGCAGCAGCCTGTACCCATAAGGCCAGACTAACCCCCGCTCGCCCACCGACGAGATTCTACTTCATCTTTGCGTACTTGTCAATAGGCCGTTGGTTCCCGTCGCCGGACGCAGGAGACTGCCGGGCCAGATCAGGAGGGGAAGCCAATCCAGGAGGGAAGGCGGGAGCGACGCGGGTGCTGAGGAGGTAAGCCCCCGCCGCCGCGGCAAGCACGATGCCGGAGATCGCCATGAGGACGCGCGGGATCCCCCACAGATCGGCGACGGCGGCCAGGGCGAACATAGGGATCAACCCCGCGCCGCTGTTGAGCATGAACTGCAAGGCAAAGACGCGCCCGCGCATCCGGGCCGGTGTGTTTTCCTGGGCCAGCGTCGTCGCCAGGATGTTGGCCGCGGAGAGGGAGATGCCCAGCAGGAGGCTGATAGCCGCCACCGCCGAGGTCATGCTGAACGCCCACTGGGGAAAGACGTCAAAGATAGGCATTTTCAGGGTATGGAAGCCGCGGCTGACCAGGCCCAGAAGTAGGAAGCCGATCCCCGCCGATGCTAAACAAACGTAACTGGCGATGTCCTTGCGCAGCAGATAACCGTAGCGCCCCAAGAGGACAATCGCAACCAACATCCCCACCCCTGCAGGCGCGAAGACGACCACGGCATCTTCCGGCGACATGCCCAGGACGCGGGCG
>JADYZS010000237.1 GCA_020853075.1 Anaerolineae bacterium
GGACACTCGGATCAAGGATGTAGATGCCAGTGTTGACGGTATCGGAGATGACCTCACTCCAAGAGGGCTTCTCCAGGAACTGCGAGATGCGACCCTCTCTATCGGTGATGATGACGCCATATTCCAGGGGATTGGGCACGCGGTAGAGGGTGAGAGTCGCCTTCGCGCTTTTGCGCTTGTGGTATTCAACGATTTCGCCAAGACGAAAGTCGGTTAGCGCATCGCCGCTGATGATGAGGAAAGGTTCCTTTTCGTCCAAGAATGCCCGTGCATGCTTCACACTCCCGGCTGTGCCCAGAGGCATCTCTTCCACGGAGTAGCTGATCTTCATATCCAGGCCGGCGCCAGTGCCGTAGAAATCCTGGATCTGGTCGGGGAGGTACTGCAAAGTCACGACCACGTCGGTGATGCCGTGCATCTTCAGGAGTTCCAGGATGTGCGACATGATCGGCTTGTTGACCGTGGGAACCATGGGCTTGGGGCGCGTGATAGTTAATGGGCGCAGCCGCGATCCCTCGCCGCCTGCCATTACCACCGCTTTCATGGGGTCCTCCTCGTGGAGACAATTCTAGGCGGAGCAAAACAAAGTGGAAACTATAATTATCATACCATAGCCCAGGGGGCGTGACAAGTGGGCGGCACATTTGGGGATCTATCAAGAAAGAGTAGGGGCGAGGCATGCCTCGCCCCTACTTGCCGAGGCGGGGATAGCAACGACTCAGGATGAGACGGTAGCAAAAGGACCTGCGTACTCGTACACGCCGATGTCGTAGGCCGGACTTTGGGGTCTGTCGTGCAACCGCTAGCGGTTGTTACGCCACAGCAGCGGCAGGTATCCTACCCGCGGCACTCCTCTGTACTCATACGCCCCGATATCGCAGAGGGCGCTATTGTTGCCGTCGCCATCCACAGGCCGGCCAATACCGAGATAGTCGGTGGCCGGGCAGACGGTATTGGTGCCAGCGTCAATCGCGCGGCTATTGGGGAGGAGGCGGGCATCAAAGGCGTCAATGGAGGAATTGACGACGCCCGGCGCGACCCCGCAGAGATCGTTGGGGCCTGGGCAGGGGTTTCCCTTCGTGTCAATGATCACCGAGTAGTCTATGCTAAAAGGATCGCCGGGGATGGTTTCCTCATAGACGAGACAGGTCTTCTCAAAGGGCTGGAGAAAGTCAGTGTGGCCGACAAAGATGTTGTTGCGCAGGCGCACCGATTCGGAGCCGCCGCAGTTTCCGTCACATTCCGCCCCGACCAGGCAGTCCCCCTCGCTGGCAAAGGTGGAGTTCGTTACGGTAACCTGGTTTC
Organism: Anaerolineae bacterium; assembly: GCA_020853075.1. Taxonomy (GTDB): domain Bacteria; phylum Chloroflexota; class Anaerolineae; order JADYZS01; family JADYZS01; genus JADYZS01. The sequence goes on from JADYZS010000237.1 coordinate 1,306, forward strand.
CCGGCCTCAGGACAACGAATAAAGCGGTGCCGAGAGCCCGGCAATTGTCAACGTCGTGGGTGAAGGTCTGCCCCTCAAAGAAGCCACAATTCCCCACGATGATGGAGTTCTCCACAAGGGCCGGGCCAGTGGTCTTGATCTGGTTACCCGCGTTCCCCTCGGCGATGGTGCGGCGAATCTCAATGTAAGAAGTGATCAACCGTGTGTAGAGGAGGTCCAGGCCATCTGAGGTATTGTGCAGAAAAGCCGAGTCCTCAATGATCCAGCGTCCCCCCGTCTCGCCAGTGCCGACGCCATCCCCATACCCGCCCGCAGACTGCGCCCAACAGCCGGTGGGCTGGCCGCCGGGGTAGGTCTCGCCACAGCCGTTCCATTCCACCCGCCAGCGCCGAAAAGTCATGGTGCCCGCGTTGGAGTCGCTGCCCACCCAAAGATCGCCGTCCCAGCCCACCATACCGTTGCCGGCAATGCGCACATTCTCCACCGTCCAATCGGTGAGGCGGCCGGCGTGTACTCCGGCAGCGGCCAGACCGTGGATGTTGAGATCCTGCAAGCGGACGTTGGCAGAGTCTTCGGCATAGATACCTCTCCCCGCCCAGGGACCGAAGGGAGGAGTATCGCGCTGGCAGGCCAGGCTTCCCGAGTGGAATTCCACACAGCCGGAGTGGTCGGTGATCTCCAGCCAGGCGACCAGGACGTTGCTGGCATCGGTGAGGTTCAGGATAATCTCGGCCCGCTCCGTGCCCCACAGTTGGGGCGGCGTGGAGGAGCGGGTATCCCAACCGGCGCCCAGGATGCGGGTCGGGTTGGCCGGGTTGGGGCCGCTGGGGATTGGCGACATGAAGCATCCCCAGGCGCCATAGGCATCACAGGTGTCGGCTCCGGGCGCGCCATAGCCCATCATGTAACTTCCGGAGCCGATGATCAGGGTATCGCCTCCATTGATGCGCGGCGAGCGGCCCGGCGGCAGGGCGCGGAAGGGGTGATCCCAGGCGCAAGGTTGCGCGGTGCCGGTGCCGGGGTAGGCAGCGTTAGCCCGTCCTGTGCACTGTACCTCGGATCCTCCATCCGGTCGCACGTAGTAGGTCTGGCCCTGGGCAGAGACAGCGGGCAGCCAGAGCCAGAGCATGACGATGCCGAAGGTCAGGCTCAGCAAAGGGAGGATGAGCCGCTTGAATATGTGTCGGGGTTCATCTAACATCGCGACCCCTCGTTATCGCTACTGGTCATGCCACACCAGCGGCAGATAGCGGCGAGTTTGGGTGGCGGTGCTGAAGAGAAGGCCGACAGGTGTGTTGAACGGCCCGTTTTTCAGTTCCAGTACGTAGTAGCCGCCCGGCAGCGACGGCAGGACCAGTTGCAGGTAGTGAACCGGCCGGCCCGGCGTCTGCGCCCTCACGGCTGCCCTCTCCAGATTTGCCACCGGTTGCGCCCGCGCGACGACCTGCCCCATATCGTTCAGGAGCGCTACATCCAGGCCGGCTTCCAGCGGTAGTTCCACGTCCAGGCGGAAGGGCAGTGTGCCCCGCCACTCAAAGACGAGGAGACTGGGCCGCGTCACCCTCATCGGGTCGCAGTCGGGCGGCGGACAGATCACGTCAAAGGGGAAGACCTCAGGATTCCAGACACCCGGTTCTTCGTCAATAGGTATCAGGAAGGGCAACTCCTGCATATCCCATGCTCCACCCTCGCAAAGCTCTCTGAAGTAGTCGTTCTTGTTGCAAAGGCTGCCGGCTATGGGATCCCCCATCTGGTACGTCACCGTCATGGCATAGCCTTCCGGGTCTACCAGGTAGTGATGCCCGACCAACTTGACCCAGAGATCGCTGCCGAGAAAGGTCGGACAGTAGAGCGTCTTGCGTTGTTCGTTGCCCAGGAAGCCCGCCGTGATGTTGTTCCCATCGGCATCAAAGATGCCCTCTATGGTGGTGTAGGAGTCTACCTGTATCCGCAGGTTCCCCTTCAGGCTCTCCTCGACGACGTTCGGCGCCGGGCAGTCATCATTTTCGGTGATGCCTGCGGGCAAGGAGATGCGGAACCAGTCCACATCGTTGCGCCAGTGGAAGTTCAGGTCATCCACCACCATGCGCCAGGAGTCGCGCGATATATCTCCACCGCGGCGTCCTCCCTGTTGCCGGTTGTAGGGCGCCGAATCATCCGGCACCGGCGCGGCCCGCTGGCGCGTGTCGTTGTCGGCGGGAGCGGCAGGGCCGGAGTCTGGCGGCACCGGAGTAGCCTCTGCGACGGCTTGCACCGCCGCTGGTGTTGGTGTATCGTAGCGGTCCGGCTGCATTGTGCCCATCGTGACGCTGTGACCGCCGTCTAGCCAGTAGCAGTTGTCGTTACCCAAACCGCCGGAGACCCGCGGGAAGTAGTCGTCGGGCCAGACCGATACGTTGAGAGAACGGGTGGAGACGCCGGCCCCAATGCCGACCGGCAGCCCTCCCGTTGCCAGCACCAGGACACCCGCGGTCGTCAACTGGAAACTTGGATTGCCGTAGGCCGCAACATAGACGATGCTTCCGTCCACTACATAGTAGTCGCTCGCTCCCTCTGTGCCCAGGTTGAGATCAAGGTAGAAGAAGTCAACGTCTGCCGAACCGGCTGGCAGTACGTGCACGGCATTGTCTATGGCGCCGAAGTCGCCGACGCCTGTCAGGAGGAGAGGTGCGCTAGCAGGGAGATCGTTGTTCTCCCAAGCCTCAAAGCCCACGCTACTACAGAGGTCCAGTAGTCCTGCCCCGATATCGTCCAGCCCGGCGTCGGTCGCGGCCTGCCGTACCAGGGCGAAGGGCGCGATGACGCCGCCCGCCCGCGCATCAGGTGACTCGAAGTTGGTGTCGGCCAGGAGTGTCGTCGCGCTGGCTGTGTTCAGCGCTGGATTAAGAGCCTTCGCCATGGCCAGCACGCCCGCGACGAAAGGTGAGGCGAAGCTGGTGCCGCCTATGTTGAGGTCGCCATCAGGAGTATCGGTGGAGCTGTTGGGCGAGGGGGCCCAGACATCCACCGAGTCGCCAAAGTCCTCCAGGTTGTTGAATCCGGCATCTATCTCTCCCACGCAGATGACGTCATCCAGAATGCAGGGGATCACCTCCACCTCATCTACGTCATAAGGTCCCCCTAGCGCGCCGCCGAGGGCGTTGCCCGCGGCGGCCACGACAATCGCACCTGAGTCGGTAGCACGGTCCACCGCGTCCTGCATCACCGAGGCCGGGTTGATGGGTATTACGCAGAGGCCGAGGAGTGCGGCTTCAAAGGTCGCAGCCACCACGTGAGCCTCGGGGGGCAGGAACGGCCCTACCAACACCTCCAGCAGGCCGAAGACGCCTGCGATCAGCGGGCAAACGATGACAATGCGCTCCAGTGGATTGCAGACGGAGATAAGGAGCGGACGGCAGGGGAGGCCGCTGCTGATGTTGATGATGTCCGCGCCATCGTCGGCGGCCCGTTCAATGGCAGTGCCCATGTCAAAGACCCACTGCCAGGCCAGTTTGTAGAGCATAGGCCGCGCCACCTGCCCGCCCAAGCCCGCCACGCCGAAGTTGTTGTCCAGGATGGCGCCGGCCACGCCGTAGGTTTGGGTGCCGTGCCAGGGGCAATCTCCCGGCACCAGGCTGGTGCAGAAAGCGGGATTGGCGCCACCCGCGTTGTTATCTTCGCCCTCAAAGTCGTATTGGTCGAAAATGGGGGCGAAATCAGCGTTGGGCGCGAACCCCGCATCAATCACGGCCACGTTGACCAGGGTCGTGTCCCGGTCGGTCAGGGCCAGGAAGGTCCAAGCGCGGTCGGTGCGCATGTTGGGGTCGGTCGTCCAGAAGCCACTGAACCCAGCCCCCATGCCGTTGGCACCGCCGCGCTCGTTGGTCTGCGGCCTGCCGTAGAGCATCGCCAGCGGGTGCACGCTGAGCCGGTAGCCGTCCAGGAGACCCTGGGTCACGAGGGCATAGAGACGGGCAACGTTCTGAGATGAGAAGGAATACATGCCCTTCTGCCCTATCATCTCCATCAACGTCTCAAAGCCATCCATGTCGGCCAATGCCAGGTTCACGCGGACGATGGCCCGTATGGTGTCTCCTGTTGGCTGGCCGATGGAGCCGATGGTTTTTCTCTGCACCACCTGGCCGCCGAACTTCTGGGCGAAGCGCTGCAACTCCGCCTCGTCGCGTGCCTCTATCAACACCTGGTCCTCGCCGATGAAGGCGGGCGGCCCGCTGGGGCCTCGCACCGCCCCGATGGGCCGTGGCGGTTCACCCGGCCCGCGCCCCGGCGCGACGAGCGCTCTGCCGCCCGTGAGTGTCTCGGTTATGGTATAAGTAAAGGCTCCGGTAGATGGCTGGCCTTTGATCAGGGCATAGTCACCCGTGACGTCTGTGGGGTCGCTGAGGTCGGCATAGATGGCGTAGATCAGGTCGCCGGGGCGCGCGGCCAGGATGCCATCGTAGGGCACTGCCGGAGCCGACGGGCTGGCTCCGGGCAAATCCTCTTGCGGCCCCACCTGCACCGCGCCACCGCCCACAAAATAGCCGATGGGTTGGGGCGTGGGTGTGCCATCGCTCTGCTCCTCCAGCACCAGACATTCAACGTCATTGGTGCGGGGGTTGGCGAGAGCGGCGGCGATGCGGCGCTCACCGGCCCGGTTGGCATCGTGCACCGTCAGCCCTGGCCGGTCACCGATGGCGTAGCGCTCGCGGTCAAAGCGCGTGTCGCTGCGCGCGGCAGCCAGCCGCTGCACAGTACGGGCGTCCGGGAGCACAGGGCAGGGCGGCGTGATGGTCGCGGTCGGGGTAGCGGTCGGTCCGCCCGGCGTCCAGGTGGGGGTTGGGGTGCGCGTAGGTGTCCGCGTCGGTGTACGGGTACGGCTGGGCGTTGGCGTTCCGGTGGAGGTCGGCCCTATCGGTGTAGGAGTCCGCGTCGGTGTGCGGGTCACCGTAGGGGTACGGCTGGGGCTGGGCGTGGGCGTCCAGGTGGGTGTTGGCCCTATCGGTGTAGGAGTCCGCGTCGGTGTTGGGGTAAGGCTGGTCAGAGTCAATTTCAGGTGGTAGGGGTTGTAGAGATCCTGCGGGCCGCTGCTCTGCACTTTGGCGTAGAACTGGCCGCCGGCTGCACCGGAAGTGTATTCCACCGTCTCCGCCGTAGTACCACCGTTGGTGGAACTGTCCAGCAAAGTCTGGTCGGGGGCGTAGAGGTAGAGGTCGTAATTGGCCGGCAGGCCGAAGAGCTCTACTTTGATGGCAGTGTTGGGGTTAACATTGAAGCGGAAGTAATCCAGGTCGCTGGGCGTGGGGATGCAACCCAGATATTCAACCACGGGCACGATGAGGAAAGCCTGGCCGAAGGTATTGTTGGGCTCTTGCGCATCGGCGCAAGGAGGGATCGGCGTCGGCGTGCGGGTGGGAGTACGGGTTGGCGTGCGCGTCGGCGTGGCCGTGGGAACCTCGTAGTTCACGACCAAGACCGGGTCGTTGCTCCCTTGCAGGCTATCAAAGGTGCGCACCCAGTCAGTGCTCCCTGTTTCCGGCCCGCGGATCTCAATGCCGTAGTTGGTGGTCGTGCCGTTGACCCATTCCTGCACCAGGCTCGTCAGCGTCCAGGTCTTGCGGCCCACGGTGGTGCTGACGGCGTTGTTCGCCCGGCTTTGACCGATGGTTGGCCGGTTGTTCCAGGTCAACGGTGGGGGATTAGTGCCGCTCGTAACCCAGTTTGAGTTCACCTGGTACAAGGTAAGGGTGACGATGGGGCCGCTCCCGCTCTTGAGGTAGAGGCTCAGAACGGCGCTGCTGACGATGGCGTTGCCGGGGATGCTTGAGAGGTTAAATCTCAGGTAACTGCGGCGCAAGGTCAGAAATTCACCTGTCTGCGCCACCACCAGATCGGGAGAACTGCCGTAGTTGGTGGTAACGAAATCTTCGTTGGCATAGGTATCGGCAGAGGGGAGCAGAACCACAGTAGTCGCCGGTGCAGCGGGGGCGTCACCGGCCTGAAGGCGGTCGCGGCGGGGCTCTCCGGCTGCCGCCATACCCGACGCGATGAGCAAGAGAACCAATACCCCGGTCGTCAGAACGAGTAGCGCAGCCCAACGATTCGGTCTCATGAGACCCTCCTTGCTTTGCTGGCTTTGCTGGGGTGGCCGTTGTGCTGCTCAGGTTGTAACGAGGGTGCGATCGCGCCGGCAGCAGGCCGCCTGGTTTGCGACACGGTTAAGGCGGAGACGCGCTGATATTATAATTGTTTTCAGGTAGTATGCAAATATACGGATGTTGCGGCTTGGTTGCGGTGAATTTGTGACGAGGATGTGGGGTACAAGAGCAGGGATACAACAGAGACCGCAGAGAGCGCCGAGATTTACTTTTATGGCTCTGCGCCCTCAGAGTTCTCTGCGGTCTAGGAGGTTGTCTGAAGAGACCCGGCCATCGGTTTGAAACCGACGGCGAATGGGGTCAGAAAACCTCGCTTGCACCTAGTCGGCGTCGTTGTCTACCCCCAATCGTACACGACGGCGCAAGCCGACAGGCGCCTTGCGGGTTTCTTATACATATACATTCAGCCGTCGGATTTTATCCGATGGCGGCTTGTTCTCAGACTTCTTAGACAGTCTCTACGCGATCCCCCACTCGCGCAGATGGCGCAGGCTGAGCGCCGCGCTCTCCAGCGGAGGCCGGGCACAGCGGTCTTGCTCCACCACGTACCAGTCGGCGCCCTGCGCCTCACACAGCGCGAAGATCGGCTTGAAGTCAATGATGCCTTCGCCGACTTCGGCGAAGGTGCGCTCCGGGCCGGGCGTCATATCCTTAAGGTGTACCAGCGGACAGCGGCCTGATCGTTTCTTCATCCAGGCAACCGGGTCGGCGCCCGCGTAGGTGGCCCAATAAACGTCTAACTCGCTCTTCACCAGGGCGGGGTCGGTGTTGTCCATGAGGATGTCCAGGATGTAGTGCCCGCCGAAGCGCCGGAACTCCACGTCGTGGTTGTGGTAAGCAAAGGGCAGACCGCGCGCTTTACAGGCAGCGGCGACCTTGTTCAGGCGCGCGCCCCGGTCTAGCACGCTTGCCTCGCTGTTGTACATCTCGCGCGGCGCCATCGGCAGGATGATGTAGGGAGTGCCGAGCGTAGCGTAAATATCTAGCTGCGCCGCCAGGTCTCCTTCCATGACCTGCAAGCCGAGATGAGAGCCCGCGCAGCGCAAGCCCAGGTCGCCGAGGAGCGTCTTCATCTCGCGTGCGCTCAGGCCGCCCGTGCCTGCCAGTTCAACCCCGGCATAGCCCAACGCGGCCACCTTCTTGAGGGTTCCCACGAAGTCCTTTGCCGCCTCGTCGCGCACGGTGTAGAGTTGCAGCGCGACCGGAATCCGTCCCTTAGGCATGATGACCTCCGGTTGTGCTATTGCAGCCGCGCTCAATAAATATCCTCGCCGCCGTCCACCCGGATGATGGAGCCGCTGACCCAGGCGAGGCGCGGGTCGCTCAAGGCGACGAGGGTCTGCGCTACGTCTTCCGGCGTGGTCATGCGCCCGCCGGGGTTGCGGCGGGCCGTCTCCTCAACCATAGCCTCGTGGCCGGGGATCTTGCGTAGAGCGGGCGTGTCGGTGACGCCGGCCTGGATGCAGTTGACCAGGATGCCCTGCGTACCTAACTCTAATGCCAACTGCCGCGTGTGCGATTCCAGTGCGGCTTTGGCCGCGGAGACTGCGCCGTAAGTGCGGAAAACCC
>JADYZS010000238.1 GCA_020853075.1 Anaerolineae bacterium
CCTGCGCTACCTGCGCTCTTCTCGTCGCAAACGACCTTTGCAACTCACCGAGGCGGCCCGCCGTTTCGGCCAACTCCTGATCAGCCAACCACCCCTCTACCTCGTCACTTAAGTTGACGCATATGGGTACACTTGGTGTGGCCGAGGATTTTGTCATTCTGAGGAGCGCTCCCGCACGGCGGGTACGCCCGCGGGACTTAGCGACGAAGAATCTGTTCATCAAGTCGGGATTCTTCGCTCCCTGCGGTCGCTCAGAATGACGTACCAGTGTTAGAACTTCACCAGGAACGCGGTGACGTACATGATCAGGATGCCCGCCGTCAGGCCGCCCATGTTGGCCCAAGAGAAGGCAGGCTGGTTCTCCTTCGCACTATCCCGTACGACGAGGCGCGTGACCTCATAGATGACCTGCAGGATGGCCCCGGCGCCGATGCCAAAGAAGAGGGCCGCGGCAATGTCAGAATAGACGAAGCCGCCGATCCAGGTGCCCAGGATGGCCGGCGCGCCAGCGAGGGCGGCCAACTGCACAAAGTGGCGCAGCCGCGGCTCCTCGCGGGCGATGGGGGCGGCGATGCCGATGCCTTCGGTGATATTATGCAAGGTAAAGCCGATGACGAGGAATGCGCCCAAGGCCGCCTCGCCCAGCGCGAAGGCCGCACCGATGGCTAACCCTTCGCCCAGGTTGTGCAGCCCGATGCCCAAGGCGATGAGGTACGAAAGCGAGAGGCGCGAAGGCCCCTGCCCGCGACCGGCCTTCCGCGTCTGGCCGATAGCGATGAGCAGCAGGAAACTGAGGAGCATACCGAAGGCCACCAGTGGCACCCCCTGGAAGACGCCGGGCACGCGTCCCGCGACCTCCAGCGCTTCCAACAGCGTATCCACCACCAGAAAAACGAGAAGCCCAACGGTGAGCGCGAGGATCGCGTTCATCGCCTTCCGCCCCATGCGCCGCATGAAGGGGAACCACAGGAGGCCCAGGCCCACCGGGATAACGCCGACGTAAATGCCGACCAACCCAAAGCGCAGGAAACCCTCTAACGACGGCGCTGGCGAGAGCGCGGCCACCACAACCTCTCTTTCAAAGACCAGGCCGTTGGACGTGATGAGTTTGACGAACAACGGCTCACCCTCTACCCACTGGTAGGGAATGGTGAACGTGGCCTGCCCCAAGCGCGGGATGACGTTGCTCGGATTGGCTGCGGACGTCCAGATGGCGTCGTCCACCAGCACCTGGGCCACGGTCACAGCCTCCGGCCCGCTATTGAGCACCGGCACGACGATTTGCCCCGGCTTCAGGACAATCGGTTGGATATTCAGCACTTCAACCGGCGCGACGGGCTTCACTCTCAACCCTGCGCCAGTGATGATAAAGAGGGCCAGAACAACGCCCAGCAAGAGGAGCGGCACCAGCGCAGCCACAGCCACCCCTGCCTGCCCAAACGTACTCCGGTTCGTCACCTGGCTACCTACTTTGACCTCTTCCATTTTTCTTATCTCTCCTCTATTCCACTACCTCAAAGAATCCCATCCAGCCCAGTTCCGCAAACTCGCTCTGGTGCGCGTGGAACATGAAACGCCCCGTATGATGATAGGTGAACTCCATGATACCCCGTTGCCCCTGGCAGAGCATCACCGTATCGGTGTATTCGCTCGGCGTCAGGCTCGTGCCAGTGGGGTAATACTGGAAGAAGTTGGCGTGGATGTGCAACGAATTGATCAGGTCAAATTCCGTTATGTTCACCAGATAGACCCGCACCAACTCCCCCTTCTTGATCTGGATCGGGTGATCCTGAAAGTAGAAGGCAACGCCGTTGACGGTGTAGAGCTCGTTCTCGCCATTCCCGTCCAGGTCAAAGCCGTTCATCACCATAACCATCTCGCGCGCGGGGGGGCGCGGCGTTTTGGGATCAATGATGAACGTGCCGTAGAGCCCCTTGTGGATGTGTTTCTTGAGCGGCATGACGTGGCAATGATAGAGTTGTAGGCCGAACGGCTCGGCGGTGAACTCGTAGATGAAGGTCCCACCTGCGGGAACCGGCTCAAAGACGCCGTCCTGGTTGGCCGCGTGGATGCCGTGGAAGTGGATGGTGTGGGGATGGGAGCCGGCATTGACGAACTTTACCCGCACCAGATCGCCCTCGGTGCAACGGAACGTAGGCCCCGGCACGCGGCCATTGTAGGTCCAGGCGGGAAAGGCGACGCCTTTCGCCACCTCTATTTCCCGGTCGTAGGCTGTCACCTGGTATTCCCGCAGCGTCCGGCCATCTGGGAGTTGGCTCACCTGACCCATGTCAAAGTCGGTAAGAATCTGCATGGGGTCAGCCGTGGCCGGCGGAATATCCAACTTGGTGGCGAAGCCGGGGCTGGCGCCCATCATGTCCATGCCACCATGTTCGTCTTCGCCGTGGTTATGCTGCCCGGCCTGCGGCGAGGCCGACACCGGGGCAGCCACGTTCGTACCGGCCAGGGCCGCAGCCCCGGCCGCGACCGCCGCGCCCGTCCGTAGAAAGTTACGTCTTGATAAATGCTTCAACATACTCTCCTCACACGATAAAAGGATCAGAACGATCACCTGACGCCGGATGACGACGTTAATCTCCCTTTGTCTTCACCCTTTCCATCACGGGCGCGACGAAGATGTACTCCGCGAGTTCGCGGCCCAGGGCATGCCGCTCCTCGCCGACGCGCACCGTGAGCGGCCCGTTGAAAGGCGCTCTATCCAGGACGTGCACCGTGATCTGGGGCAGTAAGCCCAGGCTGGCGACGTAGCGCAGCACGTCCGCGCCACCAGCAACACGGACGATGACCGCGCTCTGCCCGACCTCCAAATCTACCAGACGCGTCTCGTCCGCGGCCGGCAGGTTTCCGTCCTTAGTCGGGATGGGGTCGCCATGCGGGTCTAGCGTCGGGCGGCCCAAGGCGATGTCAATCCTCTCCTCAAACTGCTCGGAGATAACGTGCTCCAGGCGGTCTGCCTCATCGTGCACCTGATCCCAACTGTAGCCCAAGGCTTCAATAAGGTAGAGTTCCAGCAGGCGATGATGGCGGATGACTTCCAGCGCGACCTTCTCGCCCGCGGGGGTCAACTCCACCCCTTGATAGGGCGTGTAGTGCACCAGGTGCAGGTCTGCCAGTTTCTTGAGCATATTGGTCACCGAGGGCGCGGCGAAGTTCAGTCGCTCGGCGATGGCGGTGGTTGTGACCGCCACGAGTTCCTGCTGGAGCACATAGATGGTCTTGAGGTAGTCCTCAATAGCAGGTGTAATGGTGCGATCTTCCGATTTAGTCATGGCTAAGTTATATCACAAGTTCTACGAAATGTCAAGATGTAGGCAGGGAAAAAATTCCTGCGACCCGGCCCTATTGCGCGCCACTGGCCTCAATGGTAAAATCAGCACAGGTTGCAGATGCGGAGGCTGCTCATGTCAGGCTACGCGCCAGGCGGCGCGCCCTTTGCTTTTCCCGGCCAGCCGGGAAATACCATCGGTTGCCTGCTGGTTCACGGCTTCACGGGCATGGCTCAGGAGATGCGTCCCCTGGGCGAATACCTGGCCGCGCGCGGCTGCGGTGTCGTCGGCGTGCGCCTGGCGGGGCACGGCACGACGATGGCCGACCTGGAACGCACCACCTGGCAAGACTGGGTCGCCTCGGCGTGGGCCGGGTTGCAGGAATTGCGGCAACGCCATACCCACGTCTTTGCCATAGGTCTCTCCACTGGCGGGGCTATCTCCCTTTATCTGGCCGCGCGCGAACCGCTGACAGGCGTGGTTGGCCTTAGCACGCTGCTGCGCGTCCCGCGCGGCGGCTGGCAGTTGCGTTACATCCGCTGGCTGAAGTATCTGAAACGCTACGTGGAAAAGGGCGCGCCCGACTGGTGGGACGCGGAGGCAGCCGCGCGCCACGTCAGTTATCCTTTCTATCCGACGCGCGGCGTGGAGCAACTGGCGAAACTGCTGGCCGCCCTGCGCGCCAGCCTGCCCCAGGTGCGTGTGCCCGCGTTCATCATGCACTCGCGCCATGACGGCGCAGTCCCCGTCGCCCACGCGCAGGAGATTTACGATGGGCTGGGGTCGGCAGACAAGGAATTGGTCTTCATAGAGGGGAGCGGCCATCTCATAACCGAGGACGCGCAGCGGGAGCAGGTGGCCGCGCGCGTGTGGGATTGGGCGCAGAGACACTTGACACCCGCCTGATTCACTCTTATAATCGCCGCACGCTCCATTGATTGGCAAAGAGCGGCGTTTTGCCTACCACTTATCCAAATGGTAGAATACATCTCGCGAGGCATATTCATTACACGGAGGCGGCTATGTCTGAATCAAAGGAACGAACACACCAGGTGGCTTTCAAGGGCCAGCCCCACATCGTCGTTGGCCCGTTGCTGAAGCCGGGCGACAAAGCGCCCAACTTTAAGATGTTGGATCAGGATTTGCAGGAGAAGACACTGAAGGACTATGCCGGGAAGGTGGTTCTTCTGAGCGTGCTTTATTCCCTGGAGACATCAATCTGCGATGTCCAGACACGGCGCTTCAACCAAGATGTCACCGGTCTTGGCGCCGACGTGGCGGTAGTATCTATCAGCAACGATATGCCGATCACCCAGAAGCGTTGGTGCACCGACCACAACCAGCAGCCGTGTCTCACCCTCTCCGACAATCGCGACCACAACTTCGGCAAGCGGTACGGGACGTGGGTGAAAGACCTGGGGCTGCACCAGCGTTCGGTCTTCGTCATAGACCAGCAGGGCATCATCCGTTACGCTCAGTACCTCCCCTCCATCGGCGAGCATCCTGACTACGACAAACCGGTGGCAGTTGTGAAGGAATTGCTGAAAGAAGCGGGCAAGGCCAAGAGCGTGAAAGCCAAAGGCGCGAAGAAGAAGTAGGTTAGCATTGTCTGGCCCTCCCTCTCCCATATTTGGGAGAGGGAGGGGGTAAGTCCCGTGGGCGTACCCTGGCCCGCGAGGCGGGGCCTGGGCGGGCTCGCCATACGGGATGGGGGTGGGTGAGGGCTGAGAGATTCAACACCGAGGAGCATCACTATGCCTGAAACGATCCTGGAGCGGCTATCGCGTCCGGGCGTCTTGGTGGCGGACGGCGCGACGGGCACCAACTTGCAGCAGATGGGGCTGGCGCGCGGCGTCGCTCCGGAGATGTGGATCATGGAGCGACCGGAGGCGATCCGCGCGTTGCACCGTTCCTTTCTGGAGGCGGGCTCCGATTACGTGCTGACCTGCACCTTCGGCGGCACGCGACTGCGCCTGCGCCACGCGGGCCTGGAGGATCGCGTGGTTGAGGTCAACCGCCGCGCCGTGGAGTTGGCGCGCGCCGAGACGGATGGCCGCGCGTTTGTGGCGGGCGACATAGGGCCGACGGGCGAACTCCTGGATCCTTTGGGTGAGTTGTCCTACGAAGGCGCGGTAGAAGCCTTTGCGGAGCAGGCGCAGGGGTTGGCCGAGGGCGGCGTGGATATGTTCTCCATTGAGACGATGAGCGATCTGCGCGAGGTGCAGGCGGCCATTGAAGGGGTGCGTCGCGTCTCAAACCTCCCCATCTTCGCCACCATGACCTTTGACATGGGAGGCTTCACCATGATGGGCGTGAAGCCGGCGGACGCGGTCAATGCTATGGTGGACTGGGGCGCGGCGGTGGTGGGTGCGAACTGTGGCCGCGCCTTGGATGAGATGGAAACGGTCATCGCGGCCATGCACGCGGCGCGGCCCGACGCGCTCCTCATCGCCAAGCCCAACGCGGGCCTCCCCGAAATAGCGGACGACGATTCCATCGTTTATAAAGTGACGCCGGAGGAGATGGCAGATTACGCGCGTCGCTACGTGAGACAGGGTGCGCGCGTCGTCGGCGGCTGCTGCGGCTCCACCGCCCGGCACGTCGCCGCCATCGCCAAGGCGGTGAAGGGGTAGATAGGATACTGCGCTACGCTCCCCCCGCTCCAAAACCACCCGACCGACGCTATGCTATCGGGGCCTGCCAGCAGTTGTAACGATAACCCACAATTGCCATCCCCAACAAAACGACCAGGCTGATCCCGCTGATCGCCGCACCCCAGCGTAGCGTGTCCGGCGCGTAGGCAAACTCCACGCGATGCTGTCCCGGCGGCAGATAGACGGAGCGGAAGAGGAGGTTCGCTCGCCGGATCGTCACTGGCACGCCATCTACCGTCGCCTGCCAGCCGGGGTAATGTGTATCCGTCAGCACCAGGTAGCCGGCCTGGGCCAGAGCCGTATCTAACACGACTCGCTCTGGCTCGTAGGTGACCACGCGCACCGTGTCACCGGAGGTCTCAACAGGATCAGATAGAGCCTCGCCCGCTGACAGAATAGCCTGGTCAGCAGGATTGAAAGCAGGATCGGCCAGGGCTATCAACACCGCTTCGTCGTCCGGCATCACGCGCGCGCGATGGACGACGTAGGCCCTCGGCAACAGATCCAGGTTCTCATAGACCTTCACGTCGCCCGAATGGACGCGACGCAGCCGTTGCTCCGTGGACGCCAACACAGGCCGGTGCGCGCCTGTGCGGGTATCCACCAGGCTCAGGCCGCGCACGACCCAAGAGCCTTCATTCGCCAATAATCGTAGCGTGATGCGCGCGGGCGTCATCGGCCTACCGGCAAAGGGCAAGACGGCCACGTAGTCATGGCCGCTGGGGTCATCGCGCCACTCGTGACCGGCCCGCGCCTGGCGGTGCGCCACGTCTGGCCCATAGACACCCTCGGCAGTATCTATCCCCGCGCGCAGCGCCAGCCTCTCCTCGCGCCCCTGCGCGTCGGTCAGGATGATCTCCCCTACCACCGCGCCGTCAGAGAGCCGGGCGCCGTCCTGCAGATGCGAGAGGACGCCCAACGCCGTGGCCGAAAGCGTTGGTTCCGGCGCAACGGTCAAAGTCTGCACGCCGCCCTTCGCCAGCACCGCCGTCTGTTCCAGGTCGTAATAAACGTCATCCAGCCAGAGATCATAGACCTTATCCGTAATAACGTATTTCACGTTCAGAAGGTTCAAAAGGCGAGCCTGCGGGATCTCTTTCAATTGCTCGCGCAACCTGCCGTCGGGCGACAACCGTTCTGGTGGCAGGAAAAGACGCTGCAACTGGACGTAGCGGCGCAGCGGCAAAACGCCGCCGTCGTAGCCGTCCACCCCTGCGACGCGATAGAGGAGGGGTAGGTTCGGCGCGAGGATCTCCTTCTCTTTCGTGGCGATGGTGAAGTCGTAGATTTCCTTTTCCGATAGCCGACCTGCGAAGAGTTGCCTGATCTCTGGCAGGTCGCCGGTATCAAAGGTGAGGCCGGACATGCTCATAAACCGCCAGAGGCCGGGGTCGCGCAACAAGGCCGCGGTAGCTGTGCGCAGCGACGAGAGCGCCTCCGGCGCGGTGGGGTGCGCATGGGGCAAGGTGCGCCCTGCCAGCCACAATTCGCCTGCGACCGCTAATACCAGGAGACCGCCGCGCGTCCACTGTAACCGCCGCGGCCACCGCTCGCCTTGCGCCAGCACCCAGGCCAGAAGCGCGAACCAGCCCCACACGGCCCAGGTGACCAGGTCCGGTTTGCGCAGCCAGACGAGAAAAGCCAGCAAGGCGATGCCGCCGAGAACCTTAGCCATCGGTTGGAAACCGACGGCAAACGGCTTAGGAAACCCGCTTTGCGGGTTTCCTGTACCTACCAGCCGTCGGATTTTATCCGATGGCGACCTGTTCTTAGGACGCGGCCATCGCAGGCCCGTTCTCAGCAGCGATTCCGCGCCGATGCCCGCCAGAAGCGCGACGGCGAGGGTAAAGAGCACGAGCCAACGTGCGGGCACGCGGAAGAGGGCGAACCCCGGCAGCACTTTGTAGAGCACGAAGTAGAAGGGATTGTAACCGCCGAAAGCAAGGGCCAGCCCGATGATGGCGAGGGCGACGAAGAACCATCCCCGGCGCACCTGCGCCGCGCGGCGCGCGCCCACCAAAGCCAGGGCCAACCCGATGATGCCTACGTAGGCGACGAATTCGGTGAACGCGGGCGACCCGAACGATTCTTCCAGGCTTTGCCCATAAGCAGGGAGAAGGGTGTAGAGGAGCGCGCGCGGGCGGAGGGAGAACGATATGGCCTCGCGATAGGTAAGCCCCTCGCTGCGGATAGATAGACGAGAGAGTTCTGCCGTGGGCAGGAGTTGCACCGCGGCCAGTGCTAAGCCCAGCGCGACGGCGATGGCGACGGCCACCAGCGGGAGCCAACGTATCTGACGCCACATCGCCCCAAAACCGCCGCGCCGCGCCGACCAAACGGGAATAACCGAGGGCCGGAGCGCGTAGAGGCTGAGACCGCAGAGACTGATGTAGGCGAGTTGTGTATGCCCCGCCAGGAGCATAAGGCCAACGACCAGCCCCAGGCCCGACACCGGAGCCCAACGGAGGTGGCGCACCCCCTCCGGCGCTCCCGTATCCAGCAAGAGCATCGCCAGCGGCAGCCAGGCCACCGTACTCAGGTGGCTGATGTGTTCGGCTTGCCCGCCCACGTAGCCGCTCCCCATCCAGACCGTCGCCGCTACGAGCGCGCCGGGGCGTCCAAGACCGAGGCTGCGCCGCGCCAGCGCGTAGGTGAAGAGTCCGCCTAGCCAGACGTGGAGCACGAAGGAGGCCGCCAACGCGCGCGGGGCCCACAGGAGAAGGCGCAGCGGCCAATGGAGAGGATAGAGCACCGCGACAGGCGGGTTCGCCAGGAAAGGAACGCCCAGGAAGAGGTAAGGATTCCAGAGAGGGAGGCGGCCCTGTCGCAATGCTTCGGCTGCGTAGTCCCAGTAAGGCACGAAGTAGTTGAAGAAGTCAATCCCTACCAGGATGCGGTTGGTCAGCACCAGCGGCCAGAAGAGAGCCACCGCGTAGAAGGTCAGAAGGATGGGCGCGAGGGGCCGTGCCCCGCGCGCGGTCACGGGTTCACCCCGCGCACGATCTCATATAACGTGAAGGCCGTCTCCTCGTTCACCGTCACGCCGTACATGAGGGCCATTCCCATATCGTGCAGTGCGAGGGTCGTGTCCACACCGCCTGCCGAAGCCTGGGAGGAAAGTATGACGTAGGCGGGGCGGCTACGACGCTGAATATCCTCGGCCAGTGCCGTCGGGTCCGCATACCAACGTGCCTCCGGCCCGCCGTCAAAGAGGTAGTACGCCAGATGCCAACCCAGGTCCTGGTGGTACAAAGTGGCATCCGCGGGGAGTTGCGTCCGCACCCAGGCCGCAACCTGCTCCAGACCGGCATACGCGCCGTGATCGCCGCCCACAGGGAGGCGGGAAAGGGCGGCGTTGCGCGCGGGCCCCGGCAGAGTCACCAGGAGAAAGAGGATAAGCCCTGCCAGATAGGCGCGGCTCTTTGTCCACGTCAGAGGGAATAGAAGCCCTCGCGCCAGGAGGAGCACGGCCAGGGGCGCGAGAGGCACCAGGTAACGATCCCACGGCTGGAAACTCACCAGGCCGTGCAAGAGCAGGAAACTCGCGCCATAGCCCAACACGACGAGGTCGGCGCGCGCCGCCCCGGTGAGGTGGCGGCGCGAGGCCCAGGCCGCGCCCAGGAGCAGCGCGATGCTGAGAAGCAGGACCAGGGTTAGCCACGGCGAAGCGACCAGATAGGCCAACAACTCTGCCCAGTCGCAGGCTCGCTCCCCCCACTCCCCAGGTACGGTCAGCCGCAGACCGCCGTAGGCAATCCAACTCCTTTCCCAGAAACTGGGCCAAACGTGCCAGCGCAGGCTATCCCACCAGGTGAGGAGGGCAAAGATGGGGAGGAAGCCGATGAGTAGCCTAAGCCATCGGATAAAATCCGACGGCTGGTAGGTACAAGAAACCCGCAAAGCGGGTTTTCTAACCCGTTTGCCGTCGGTTTCTAACCGATGGGCAGGTCTCTTCAGAAAACCTCTGAGGCATGTTCTCCTCTGACCTCGTGCGGCGAGTATAGCATCCCTCCCGTTGAGAATATCACCTCCGGCGGAGGGAACGCTCACGGGACTTTCCTTCCCTCTCCCCTTCGGGGAGAGGGTTGAAGAAGAGCGCTCTCCCTCTCCCCGTTGGGGAGAGGGGAGGCCGCGAAGCGTCCCGTCGCTTGCACCTAGTCGGCGCAAGCCGACAAGGCACGCGGGGGTGAGGGGGAATCCTGCCCTTACAGTTAGAGCCCCATTAGAATCTGTATTTTCTTTGAAGGAGCGGGCGAAGGGGATAGGTGGGGGCACAGTTACCACGGGCAATGGCAGCGCCCCTTCCGCCGCTAAGAGAGGATAGAACCGCCAGGGCCGGCCCCTGGCTTGCCCTTCCCGCCGGGGCGCAATCCGGCCCAGACCCCATACTAGCGGCACAAACAGGAGCCCCTGCTGCTTCGTCGCCACCGCCAGACCGAGAGCCAACCCCGCCCCGACCCATCTTCCGCGCACGGCCAGGAGACAGGCGAGCAGTCCCCACATAACCAGCAGCGGATCGGTGAAAGCAGTCGGCGCGAAGGAGATGGCGAAGGGCGAGGTAGCATAAAGAACCAGCGCCAGGAGCGCGACAGAACGGCCATACAGCGCGCGCGCCAGGGTGAACAAGATCGGGAGGCTCAGAACGCTCGCCAGAACGCTGGGGAACCGCGCGACGGCAACGCCTGGGCCCAAAATCCGGAAGGCGAAAGCCACTATGTAGGTAAATAGGGGAGGCTTGTCCACCGGGACAGAGAGGAGGGCCAGGTCACGCCCGCTGGCCGCGAGCCGCGCCCAATGCGCGTAAAGCGCCTCGTCGGGGTGCAGCGGGTTGCCATCCCACGATACGAGACGCAGCCCAAAACCTAACAAGAGAGTCAGGATGATACAGGCTGTTGACGCCGCGTGCCCGCCGGGCCGCGCCCATCTGGACAGGATAACGGCCAGGTAGCCGCGTGCCCTCTCTATGGTTTCCGCCATATCGTCTGGCTGCCGGCCCTAATCTACGAAGCGGTACTTCACCAAAGTCCACAACGCCACAAAACCGTCGCGCCAGGTGATCTTCTTGCCTTCGGAATATTCCCGACCGGCGTAGGAGATAGGGACTTCAAAAATGCGGTTCCCGCGTTTGAGGACTTTCGCGGTAACCTCCGGCTCAAAGTCAAAGCGGCGAGAGCGGAGAGGAATAGAGCGGATCACATCCGCCCGAAAAACCTTGTAGCCCGTTTCCATATCGGTGAGGATGGCGTTATAAAAGATATTGGTCACCAGGGTCAGCACCTTGTTGCCTACGGCACTCCAGAAGCGCATCGCCGTGCGTGGCCCTCCCAGAAAACGGGAGCCATAGACGACGCGCGCCTTC
>JADYZS010000239.1 GCA_020853075.1 Anaerolineae bacterium
CTTAAGATACTGTGGCACCATATATAGTGGCGCTCCTTTTGCGTCCCGAGAGCGGCAGCCCCGCATATAGGGGACTGCCTTCCCCGTACCACTGTATGTGGTATGAAATGAAATAAGATGCAATTGCCCTAGCTTTTTTAGCACAAAACGCTTGACAAATAGTTGTGATTGTGGTATAAATAATCAATGGAATGGCGAGGAGGTGCGCATGAGGTCCCGTAGAAGCGTCGTCCTGTCCGTGCTAATCGTCACGCTGGTTCTCTTGCTAACCGCGTGCTCGGCGGTCACGTCCAACGGTCCTAGCGTGGGCCAGACCAACCCTACTGTACGCTTGGGCCCCAATCTCTTACAGATCGTGTCTCCCCAAAGCCTGACCAAGATCGTAGCCCCGGCTTCCCAGGCCGAGCCGAAGGTCACCGATCCTGCGGTGCGCGACCAGGCCCAGGAGATGATGCTCCAGTTCTCGCCCGCCGTCCAGACCCCGGCTGAGAAGGTCGTAGAGACGCAACTTCAGAACACGATGCCAGGCGTTGAGACCTGCTATCCCGGCCACTGAAATCGTTTATCCTATACTTGATGGCAGACGCCCCGTAATGTGTTACGGGGCGTCGTGCTTATTCGTCCTCTCCTGCCGGTGGGGCATCCACCGTCTCATCCTCCGCTTCCGCGGCCCTCGCTGCCAGTGCTTCCCGCACGCGCAGACGGCGCATCAGGCGTTTGTCGCCGGGGACCCACCACTCCGCAGCATCTTCGGCTGACAGCGCGCGGGCGAAGGTGAGGAATCCTGTATGCGCCACCATACGGTCGGCAGGGCGCAGACGCTCGGCCACTGGCTTCCAGGGCCTCTGCCACAGTTCCTCCACCACGACGTCGCCGAAGCCCTGGCCGGGCAACGTGGCCAGAACCTCGCTCACCTGCCCCACCGTAGGCACGAAGATGCCGAGGAATCCCCCACCCTTCAAGGCCGCACGCGCCTGCGCCAGATAGAGCCAGGGCTCGCGCACGTCCAGAACCAGGGCATCCACATCGGTCTCCTGGAAACCCGTGGCGATGTCACCGGCTCTGAGTTCCACCACATCCAACAGCCCCAGCCTTGCCAGATTACGGCGCGCTCGCGTCTGCATCTCCTCTCTGACCTCATAGGAATAGACGCGGCCCTGGGGCATCACCGCGCGCGCGAGGGCCACCGTCAGCCCGCCGCTTCCGGTGCCTGCCTCAATCACCCGCCGTCCAGAGAAGAGGTTAAGCCGCAGGAGAATCTGCGCGGCATCCTTCGGAAACACGATTTGCCCTTCCCGTTCCAACAGCGATATGAGGTCATACGTGGAAGGCTCCAACGCCAGAAACGGCTCGTCCAGCTGCGTGCATATCGTGCGGCCCAGGGGTCGCCCCAGCAGGTCATCGTGGGCTAACCAGCCGCGATGCGTATGGACCCGGTCACCCGGCTTCGCCTGGATGAGATAGCGCTTGCGGTCAAGGGCCAGGAGTAATACCATATCGCCGGGGCTGACATTGGGCATGGCTTACCTCGTTTCCGCTGAGAAACAAAGGGGTGAGCCAGGCAACCGGCCCACCCCTCGCTGCTCAGTATGATCCGGTGACACTAGGGATAGATGCCGCGGGTCATCGTGGCTTCGGCCACGCGGCTGATAGCAAGAATCTGGGCGGCTGTGCGCAGGTTGACGCCCCGCTGCTGCGATTCGTTTAGCACTTCGTTGAAGGCATTGACCATGATTCGTCGCAGCCGGTCGTTGATTTCTGCCTCTGTCCAGAAGAAAGATTGGAGATCCTGCACCCACTCAAAATAGGATACGGTGACGCCGCCCGCATTGCACAAAATGTCGGGGACAACGAGAATGCCCCGCTCTCCTAAAATGACGTCGGCATCCGGCGTGGTGGGGCCATTCGCGCCCTCTGCCACGATCTTGCAGCGGAGCCGGTCGGCGTTCCGGTCGGTGATCTGGTTCTCCAACGCGGCCGGAACCAAGACATCACATTTCTGTTCCAGCAATTCAGCATTGGTTAGCGTATCCAAGCCCATGTAGTCAATCACAGACCCGGTTTCATGGTGGTAACGCAGAAGATCCACCGGATCAATGCCCCGAGGATTGTAGATGCCACCTGTGATATCGCTGACGCCGATAACACGGCAGCCCAACTCTTGCAGCGTCCGCGCAGCCACCGATCCCACGTTGCCGAACCCCTGGACGACGACGGTCGTCTCGTCCGGTATCATGCGCTGTTGGCGTAACGTCTCTTCTACGACGTAGGTGACCCCGCGCCCCGTTCCCTCCCGACGACCCAGCGAACCTCCTACTTGCGTCGGTTTTCCGGTCACCACCGCCGGCACCGAGTAACCGACGTGCATACTGTAGGTATCCATGATCCACGCCATGATCTGGGGGTTGGTCCCCATGTCAGGGGCGGGAATATCGCCGAGCGGGCTCATCATGATGCTGATCTCGGTGGCGTAACGGCGGGTCAGTTTCTCCAGTTCGCGTGGAGATAGCTTACGCGGGTTGCAAGCGACACCTCCCTTGGCGCCGCCATAGGGGATGTTCATCAGCGAGCATTTCCAGGTCATCCACATTGCCAGCGCCCGCATCTCATCCAGGGAGACATTCGTATCGTAACGAATGCCGCCCTTCGTGGGGCCACGCACGGCGTTGTGGTGAACCCGGTATCCCGTGAACATCTGGATGCTGCCGTCGTCCATGACCACGGGGAATTTGACGATCAATTCGCGCTTGGTCTCGCGTAGCATATCCGCGAGACCTGGGGGGAGACTCAGATAGCGCACCGCCTCATCAAATTGACGTTGCGCCGAATGCCAGGGGTTAATCTGATGGTTGCTGCTCACCTGCGGGGGAGCGACCAGCGTCGCAGCCTGCATCGCCATAATCTCCTTCCTTGGAACTCTCCGTCATTGGAGTATCTGAGAGGACACATACCGAGCTCTTATTTGTTGCAAAACCCTATCACCTTACCGCCCGGATTAAGACAGATAGGTTGCACAACTTCATTGTAGCGCAGGGACAGATGGCTGTCAACTTATTGGGGATACTACTTCACCCTTGTCCGTTCAGCACGCGGGTGAGGAATTGCCCGGTGTAGGAGCGTTCAACCCGGCTTACCTCCTCCGGTGTGCCCTCGGCTATGATCCAGCCGCCCGCTTCGCCACCTTCCGGCCCCAGGTCCACCACCCAATCGGCCGTCTTGATGACGTCCAGGTTGTGCTCTATCACCAGGACCGTGTTACCGGCGTCCACCAGGCGATTCAGCACTTCCAGCAACCTCTGGATGTCGGCAAAATGAAGGCCCGTCGTCGGTTCGTCCAGAATGTAGAGGGTCTTGCCGGTAGCCCGCCGCGACAACTCCTTGCTCAATTTGACGCGCTGCGCCTCGCCGCCTGAGAGGGTCGTTGCTGGTTGGCCCAGTTTGATGTAGCCGAGCCCGACATCCTGCAACGTCGCCAATTTGTTGCGGATGCGCGGGATGTGCTCAAAGAAGTCGTATGCCTGGTGCACCGTCATACCCAGAACATCCGCGATGGACTGTCCCTTGTAGCGAATCTCCAACGCTTCCCGGTTGTAGCGCTTCCCGTGGCACACTTCGCACGGCACATAGACGTCGGGCAGGAACTGCATCTCTATGCGGATGATGCCGTCGCCCTGGCACGCTTCGCAACGCCCCCCTTTCACGTTGAAGGAGAAGCGCCCAGGCTGGTAGCCGCGGAGTTTCGCCTCCGGCAGAGAGGCATAGAGGTCGCGTACATCGGTGAAGACGTTGACGTAGGTTCCGGGGTTAGAGCGGGGCGTGCGGCCTATCGGTGATTGGTCTATGTCAATGACCTTGTCCAGATGCTCCATCCCCTGGATAGTCTCGTGTTTCCCCGGTTTGTCTTTGGCCTGATAGAAGTGTTGAGCCAGCCGCTTGTAAAGCACCTCAACGATGAGGCTTGATTTGCCGGAGCCGGACACGCCAGTGACGACGACGAATTTACCCAGGGGGATGCGCACGTCCACTTGCTTCAGGTTGTTTTCCGTCGCGCCCCTGATGAGCAGGTAGCCACCGTTTCCAGGCCGGCGTGTGGTAGGGATAGGGATCACCCGGTCGTGCCGGAGGTATGCGCCGGTAAGCGAATCCGGACAAGACAGGACGGCGCTGAAAGGTCCCTGGCACACCACGTAACCGCCGTGTTCGCCCGCGCCAGGGCCCAGATCCACGATCCAGTCGGCGGCCCGCATCGTCTCTTCGTCGTGTTCTACCACCAATACGGTGTTGCCCAGGTCGCGCATCCCTTTCAGGGTGCGCAGGAGTCGCGCGTTGTCGCGCTGGTGCAGGCCGATGCTCGGCTCATCCAGAATGTAGAGGACGCCCATGAGTTGCGAACCGATTTGCGTTGCCAGGCGGATGCGCTGCGCTTCGCCTCCTGATAGGGTGGACGCGCGCCGGTCAAGGGTCAGGTAATCAAGGCCGACGTCGGCCAGGAAATTCAGCCGCGCCCGTATCTCCTTCAGTACCTGACGAGCAATGGTCATCTGTCGCTCCGTCAGCGGCGTCGCTGGCGACCCGGCAGGTCCGTGGCCGTTTCCTCCGTCTCCCCCTGCGTGAGCAGAGTCACCTTGCGCAGTTGCCTCTCCCTGCAACCAATGGACCCACGCCAGGGCGCGCACGACGGTCATGCGCGTCACCTGGTCAATGTTGAGGTCGGCCACGGTCACGGCCAGCGACTCCGGCTTCAGACGCCTCCCCTCGCAGACGGGGCATGGCCGCTCCGTCATGTACCGCTCCAGTTCCAGCCGCATGTAGTCGGAGGTCGTTTCCGCGAAGCGGCGCTTGAGGTGAGGGATGATCCCTTCGTAGGTGGTTTCGTATTCCCGCTCGCGGCCCGCGCTGTTGCGGTAGTGTACGCGAATGGTATCGCCCTTGCGTCCACCGAAGAGGATGATGTCCCGTTGGCGCGGCGAGAGTTGCCCGACCGGAGCGCGGTAGGGGATGTCAAAGTGCTCGGCAGCCGCGCGGAGGGTCTGTTGGTAGTAGGTCTCATAGCCATTCTGTCGCGCCCACGGGTGCACCGCGCCGTCGGCCAGGCTCAATGCCGGGTTAGGCATGATGAGGTCGGGATCAAACTCCATCTGTGTGCCGAGGCCGGTGCAGGCCGGGCACGCGCCATGAGGCGAATTGAACGAGAAGGTGCGCGGCTCTATCTCCGGCAGGCTGATGCCGCAATGGACGCAGGCGAAGTTCTCTGAAAAGAAGCGGTCGCGCGGGGTTTCCTCACTGACGTCGCTCACGATGACGACGCCGCCGCCCAGTTTCAGGGCCGTCTCCACCGAGTCGGCGACCCGCGCCGGATCGGTTGCTTCGCCGCCGTCTGCGCCATCCGGCGACAAACGGAGGACTAACCGATCTACCACCGCCTCAATAGTGTGCATCTTGTAGCGGTCTAACTCAATCTCCTCATCCACGTCGTGCATCTCGCCGTTGACCCGCACGCGCACGTAGCCGGCCTTGCGCACGTCCTCAAAGACGTTTTTGTGCTCACCCTTCCGGTCTTTAATGAGAGGAGCGAGGATGAGAAGGCGACTTCCCTCTTTCGCCTCCATGATCGCGTCCACGATCTGCTGCACGGTCTGGCTGGAAATCTCACGCCCGCAGCGGGGGCAGTGGGGGATGCCAGCGCGCGCAAAGAGGAGACGGAGGTAGTCGTAGATCTCGGTCACCGTGCCCACGGTGGAGCGAGGATTGCGGCTGGTTCCCTTCTGGTCTATGGAGATGGCCGGGCTGAGGCCCTCTATCTGATCTACGTCCGGCTTCTCCATGAGGCCGAGGAACTGGCGCGCGTAGGCCGACAGCGATTCCACGTAGCGCCGCTGGCCTTCGGCATAGATCGTATCAAACGCGAGAGATGATTTACCCGACCCCGACAGGCCAGTGATAACCACCAGTTTGTCGCGCGGGATTTCTACATCTATGTTCTTCAGATTGTGCTCACGTGCGCCACGGACGATGAGTTTATCCTGCGCCATGCCCAACCTCTCGTAATGATATTGGAGCCGCGAACATCTGTGCTAATGATAGCACGTCCGGGGCTGCTCGTCAAGTTCCAAAATCGTATTATAGCACGGTGTGTCAAGGCAACTAAAAAACCCTAAGGGCCTTGAAGGCCCTTAGGGTTTCGGCAGCAAGGCCCTCGCCGCCAGGCTCGTGCCCGCGCCGAGGGCTTCGGTAAGAGGCGCACTGGCACACCAACGGGCCAGGAAGCCCGCGGCAAAAGCATCCCCCGCGCCGGTAGAATCTTGCACCTCCAGGGCAGGTGCAGGGTAGCGCACGACCACGCCCTCTTCCGTGCAAGCCAGGCTCCCTTCGGCGTCCAGTTTTAGCACCACCAGGGAAACCCGGCGCGCCAGCGCTCGCGCTATCGCTTCCGGTTCCCTTTCACCTGTCAGGGCCTCGCCCTCCTCGCGGTTCGGCAAGAGCACGTCGGCCCCGGCTGCCAGTTCCCAAAACGCCTCGGCGCCCACGTCTGACAGCGGCCCCCAGGAGGCCGGGTCTATGGCAACCCGTACGCCATAGGCTTTCGCGCGCGCCAGGGCCGCGCGAGCCACCGCGCGCCCGGCTTCGTCAAAGAAAGTGTATCCCGACAGGTAGAGGAGATCGGCACTGGAAAGGAGTGGCTCAACCGCCATGAGGTCTTCCTGGCGCCAGCCCAGGCAGGCCCCGCGCGCGGAAACAAAGGTGCGCCGGCCTCCCGGCTCCACCAGAACCTGAATCACGCACGTCGGACGCGACTCATCTATTGCCAGGTGCAACGTCACCCCTTCCTTCTGCAACTCCTCTGCCAGCCAGCGGCCCCACAGGTCGTTTCCTACCCGCGAGACCAGCGTCACCGGGACGCCCGATCTTGCCAGCCACAGGGCGACGTTAGCCGCCGCTCCCCCAACCGCGAGGCGCGTCTCGGCAAAGACGTCGCTCCCAGGTCGCAGCGGGCCCGGCACGCGGCTGACGATATCCACACAGAGGTCGCCCAGACACACGATCATCCACGCCCCCTGGTTTGACAAGGCTGTGCTTCCATGCTACCCTTTCGCCGTCGGCCCTGTTGCCCATTATAACATGGAGCCGCCAATCATCACGAGGAGGCGCGGTACGCTAAGGATGTAGCAAAGCCCGCCATCGGATGAAATCCGTCGGCTGTATGTTTATGTAAAGCCCGCTCTGCGGGCTTTCTGAGAGGCTGTTTGAGAAGTCTGGAAACAGGGCGCCATCGGATA
>JADYZS010000240.1 GCA_020853075.1 Anaerolineae bacterium
AATTATTTTACACGCTGACCCCGTTTAGCCAGGTAGCCGTCAAAGTCTATACCAGGCTCCGCGTCGCGCCGCGCCTCTATCGCATCGGCTATGTCCTCCAGGTCCTCCAGGCGCGCCAGCAACATCTTCCATTCTTCCAAGCCAAGCAAGACCGCCGCGCCCCGGCCCCGTTGGGTCAGGATGACCGGCCCCTTTTCCAGGCTGGCTAGAATCTCATTCTGCCTGTGGCGCAGATCGGAGATGGGTAAGACCTCAGTTACCATATACTCACCTCCATAAATAGCAATAGATGAACATTCTATTGCTCATTCTGCCCCCAAAGGGCCACGGTGTCAAGATTCAGCCGCCAACGGGTAAGGCCCTGTCGAAGTCATGAAACGGAATGCAGAGATGTCAATCTTATCCCTCTGAGGCGTTGACCATCGGTTGAAACCGACGGCCACGGGCCATAAAGCCTGCTCCACAGGCTTAACAGGAATGCACAGCCGTCGGATTTTATCCGATGGCGGACTTTGACACAGCCCTAGCCAACGGGTAAGGCCCTGTCGAAGTCCGGCTCGCAGTCATGCTGAGACCGCCATCCCGCGGGCGGTATGCCTGACGGCAGAAACATCTCGGTCGGTTCTGTCATTCTGAGCGAGTCGGCCCTAAGACGCCCTCGTAGAGCCATGGCCAGCGAAGAATCTCGTCGCCCCATGGAGAGGATAGTTTCTTCGCTGGTGGTCTATCGTGGAGCAAATCGCTCGTTAACCCGCTCAGAATGACAAAGGGCGGAAGTTTCTGAGCAGGGCTCTATTTCAGGGTTCTCCGACTTGCCATCTTTGTGATGTTTGGTATAATGTTCATCGTTGCTTCACACGAAGCAGCATCCCCACAACCTCGGCCATCCCCATTTCTTAAGGAGAGTGTATGCCGCCTTCTGCTCCTGAACCAAACGTCCTTCGCGCGAGGCCCATGCGCCTCCTCGGTTTCGTGCCGTTTGGCATCTGGATCGTAGCGGTGGGCTTGTTGGGCGGCATCGTGGGCCTCGGTGGGTTCACCTTCTCGTATGCTGAAGGGTTGTCCTACTTCTCCGACGATCCCCAAGCCTGCGTCAATTGCCACGTGATGCGCGAGGTCTTTGAGGGCTGGAACCATAGCAGCCACAAGGCCGTCGCCGTCTGCAACGACTGCCACATCCCCCATACGTTACCGGACAAGTACATCATGAAAGGGTTGAACGGCTGGAACCACAGCCGCGCCTTCACTACCGGCGACTTCCCGGAACCGATCCGTATCACGCCGCGCAACCGCGAAGTGTTGCTGCACAACTGTCTCTATTGTCACGGCGATCTGGTGTCGGCCATCAGCCACGAGAATAGCACCAACCCAACCGATTGCGTGGCCTGCCACGCGGGCGTCGGCCACGGACGCTGATCCAACGACTTATCATGGAGGCTCTACACAATGGCACCTGCTCGTAACACCCCCCGCACCTGGCGCACTCTGGCCCTGCTGGTGGTTGTTTTCCTGGCCGGAGCGGTCATCATGGCAGCCGTCGGCTTGCTGTTGACGAACATCATCGGACGCAAGGGCGAGGAGCGGGAGTATCCGCTCAGGGTGGTGGAGATCGCCGCCAACGAATTGGATCCTGCCGTGTGGGGGCAGAACTTCCCGCGCGAGTACGCCACCTTCCGCAAGACGGAAGATTCCACCATCAACACGCCCTTCGGTGGCTCTGTCGTTTATAGCAAGTTAGAGCGATACCCGGCCCTGGTGCGCCTCTGGGCGGGTTACGCGTTCAGCGTGGACCACAACGAGGAACGCGGCCACTACTATGCCTTGCAGGACCAACTCAACACCAAGCGCATCCAGGTGGTCAAGCAGCCGGGGGCCTGTATCAACTGCCACGCGGCTGAGACTCCCCAACTCATCGCCGAGTTGGGCTGGGAAACGTTCAATAAGACGCCTTACGACGACCTGAAAGGCCGCCTGCATCTGGGCTCTTCCTGCGCCGATTGCCACGACCCCAAGACGATGGCCCTGCGCATCACGCGCCCGGCGTTCCTGAATGCGATGGCAGAGCGCGGCATTGACTTGAGCAAAGCCACTCGCCAGGAGATGCGCACGTACGTCTGTGCCCAGTGTCACGTGGAATACTACTTCAAAGGCGATAACAAGGTCCTCACCTTCCCGTGGAGCAAGGGTTTGACGATTGACGACGTAGAAAAACACTACGACGAGTACGGGTTCAAGGATTGGACACATAAAGAGACCAAGTCCCCCATGATTAAGATTCAGCACCCGGAGTTTGAGCTGTGGAGCACCGGCCTGCACGCCAAGTCCGGTGTCGCCTGCGCCGACTGCCACATGCCCTACGTCCGGGATGGCGCGGTCAAGGTCTCCGACCACTGGGTGCGCAGCCCCCTCACGAACCTCAACAAAGCCTGCCAGACCTGCCACCGCCAGGATGAAGAACTCCTGAATGAGCGGGTCATTACCATCCAGACACGCACGGCGGAGTTGCTGCGCCGGAGCGAAGAAGCCCTTATCGCGGCTATTGATGCCATCAACGCCGCGCAATCTGCCGGGGCGAGCGATGAAGAGTTGGCCGAAGCACGCCAACTCCATCGCCGCGCATCTATGCGTTGGGACTTCATCTCCTCGGAGAATAGCACGGGTTTCCACAGTCCCCAGGAGTCGGCGCGCGTCCTCGCCAACGCCATAGACTACGCGCGCCAGGCGCAACTCTCTGCCGAGCGGGTGACGGCGAAGAGGGCGCGCTAGGCCGGGGTTTGGTCAGTTATTAACCACGAAGAGTGGTGAACTTAATCGCATTTCCTCTCCCCGCGCTGGCAGCCGACGAGGTGTGATTTGCTTATCGTGCGAGTCCTAAGGGCCAGGTATCTGGCCCTTGTTGGCGTTATTTTATTGTTGGCCGCGTGCAATCCCCGCCCACCTGCCCAACCAACGGTTATTTCCGGTGCGCCCGCCCTCCTCGTGGTGAACGTGCTGCCCGAAGGTTCTACGGTGTTCATCAATGGGGAGGAAATGGGGCAGACGCCGCTGGAGGCAGAACTCGCGCCCGGCCGCTATCTCGTGCGCGTGGAGCACGAAGGCTACACAGCCCTGCAAGAGGAACTGGACCTCGTCGCCGGTCAGGAAGGGATGCTCTCCGGCGAGTTACCCGTGGCTGCCGGGTCTCCGCCTGCCAGGACACCGGCCGTTGCCGTCCAAACGCCGGTAGCGACGACGCCACCCCCGCAAAAAGAGACACCCGCCGCGACACCCGTGCCTGCGGTGACCGCCACCGTCACGCGCTTTCTGCCAGACGTCCAGAAGGAGACTACCGCCACGCCACAGGCATCGGCCACGCCAGTTCCTGGCACCAACACGCCTCTCCCTGCCACCGCCACTTCGCTTCCCCCGACGGCAGCGCCGACGATTGCTACCTATATTATCACCCGCACCATAACGACTTATCCCTTCCGCGACTTCTGGCGTGAAGACCGCAACGCCGAACTCAACTTCCCCTTCCTCCGCTTTGACCGCGCCGCCTACCTGGCGAGTAATCCCCAGCCAACGCCGCAGACGTACCAGTTAGTGGTACTGGAAAACGAGTATCTGCGCCTCACCATCTTGCCCGACGTCGGTGGTCGCTTGTACGAGGTCATCTTCAAGCCAACCGGGAACAACGAGTTCTACCGCAATCCGGTGTTGAAGCCTTCAGCCTGGGGGCCACCGGAGCAAGGCGGATGGCTGGCCGCGGGTGGCATGGAATGGGGCTTGCCGGTGGAGGAGCATGGCTACGAATGGGGCACGCGCTGGGGCTACATCGTGCTGCCGCGGGAAGAAGAAGTGACGGTGACGGTCTTTGATGGAGGAAGAGACCGCCTGCGTGCCCTGGTGGACATCACATTGGCTGCGGGCGAGGCGCGCTTCACCGTGCGCCCACGCGTTGAGAATCCGACGGCGAACACAGCCCGCTTCCAGTTCTGGCTCAACGCCATGCTCGCGCCCGGCGCGGCCAACCGTCCTTCTGCCGACCTGGAGCTCGTCTTCCCGGTCGACCAGATGACCGTGCACTCCACGGGTGACCCCCGTCTGCCGGGCGCAAAAGAGCCCATCTCCTGGCCGGTGCACGATGGCCGGGACATCAGCCGCCTGGGAACCTGGCAGCAGTGGCTGGGCTTCTTCGTGCGGCCCGCGGCCCAGGGCGATTTCATGGGGGTCTATGACCACGCGGCTGACGAGGGGATGATGCGCGTCTATCCCAGCGACGTGGCGCGCGGGGCAAAGGGCTTTGGCCTCGGCTGGGGGGCAAACGCTATCCCCGCCAGCGAGTACACCGACGACGACTCGGCCTACGTGGAGTTGCACGGCGGCCTGACGCCGACGTTCTGGGAGCAGGCAGAACTGGCTCCCGGCGCAGCGGTGGATTGGACGGAGACCTGGTATCCCGTAGCGGGCATCGGCGGCGTCGTCTATGCCGATGAGAACGGCGCGGTCAACCTGCGGGCGGAAGCGGGCGGCCTGCGCGCCGGCTTGTTCCCCGTCGCTTCCGCGCGGGGTCTTTTGCAGGTAACACTGGACGGGCGCACCATTTTCAGCCAGGAGGTGAGGTTGCGGCCCGACGCGCCTTTCAACCAGGTGGTGAAACTCCCAGCCGATGTGCCCGCGCAGGCGCGGGTGCGCCTGACCTGGACGGATGCCAACGGGCAGATGCTGATGGACTACGAACGAGAGATGACATTGCGGTAATGTGGTGAGGATGCTGATTGACCATGTGCTTGTAGTAGACATGGATCCACCACCGGCTGATCATTTGACCTGAACCTACGGGTGTGATTATAATGATGGGCATGTTGGGCTGTACGTGCTGCCTAGACATACACTGCCTGCTGCCCGGTGACCCAGGCACAAAGCACAATGCGGCGATGCAGATGATACTCTGCGATGCCAACGAGGCAGACAGGAAAGAAGCGGCAAATGTCCGTCTGACTCTATTCTGTGCCCGACTCGCTGATGCTCTAGTCGGATACGTTATCCTGGCCTACGCTTGTTAGGGATGGGAACCAATGCACGAACTGCCACTGCTGGTCAACATTGCTGCCGCGTTGGTGGTAGCCTTCATCGGCGGTGTGTTAGTGCGTCGTCTTGGCCTGCCCACCATCGTTGGCTATTTATTGGCCGGAATTGTTATCGGTCCCTTTACCCCGGGATTCGTCGGCGACTCCCACACCATCAAACAGTTGGCCGAGCTGGGTGTAATCTTTCTCATGTTCGGCGTCGGCCTGCATTTCTCTATTGCCGATCTGTGGCGCGTGCGCGATATGGCCCTCCCGGGTGCCCTTAGTCGGATGGTCCTTGTCACGCTACTCGGTTTGGGTCTTGCCACCCTGTGGGGCTGGTCAGTGTCGGCAGGAATAGTGCTAGGGCTGGCTATATCCATTGCCAGTACAGTGGTTCTGCTGCGCGGGCTGATGGACAATTCCCTGCTGAACACGCCACACGGGCAGGTAGCAGTTGGCTGGGTGGTCATGGAGGACCTGGCGACGGTTCTCATCCTCGTGTTGCTACCGTCCCTCGCAGGATCAGATGGGGGACCCAAATGGGCTAACTTGGCGATCACCCTCGGTAAGGCGGTGATCTTCGTTCTACTCATCCTGTTTGTCGGCATGCGCTTGATCCCCTGGCTCCTTCACTTCATCGCTCGCACCCGTTCACGCGAGCTGTTTATTCTGGCGATCCTCGCCATCGCCCTGGGCATTGCACTCGGTTCGGCCGAACTCTTCGGTGTGTCGCTGGCGCTGGGCGCATTTGCAGCGGGTGCTGTTGTCAGTGAATCACCACTCAGCCACCAGGTTGGAGCCGACCTCTTGCCGTTCCGGGATGTTTTCTCCGCCCTCTTCTTCGTCTCGATTGGGATGCTCGTCAATCCACTCTATCTCTGGCAGAATATCGGCCCGGTTCTCGCCCTCACCCTGCTCATAGTGCTCGGCAAGTTTGTGATTACATTACTGCTTGGCACCCTCCTCTCATCACCGGCGCGCACCGCGCTGGTGGTCGGCGCCGGACTGAGCCAGATCGGCGAGTTCTCCTTCATTCTCGGCCAGGCGGGGGTATCCCTGGGGCTGCTGGCTCAGGATCAATATTCGCTGATCCTGGCCGGTGCCCTGATCTCGATCACCCTCAATCCATTGATGTTCCGCTTGATTGGCCCGGTAGAGGTCTGGCTGCGCCGCATACCGGCTATCTGGGAGCGGCTGGACCGCCATGGCCCCGTGCCTGTATCGGCTGAGGAAACGCTGGCTAACCACGTGGTGCTTGTCGGCTGCGGCCGCGTAGGCTACCACATTGTTAACGTGGTGCGAGAGCTGAAGATACCGCTCCTGGTGATAGAGTCGAATGTGGAGAGGGTCGAGGCATTGAACCGCTTGGGTACGCCGACGCTCTTTGGCGACGCCGCCAATTCGGAGGTGCTGACATACGCCGGGCTAGACCGGGCACGCGCCCTGGTCGTCACGCTCCCAGAGGAGACCAGTAGTGAACTTGTTGTTGTTACTGCTCGTGATCTGGCTCCGACACTGCCAATCATCGCCCGTGCCGCAACTACAGAGGGAGTTATGCGCCTGGCGCAGTTAGGTGTGCAGGACGTGATCCATCCGGAGATGGAAGGTGGGCTGGAAATCGTGCGCCACACCTTGCTCCAGATTGGCTTCCCATTACGTGAGGTTTTTCGTTATACTGATGCTGTGCGGAAGGACCACTACGATGTGCAGATCAACTCCAACGAGGAGCATCGCCTGCTCCGCAATCTACTGGAGGCCGCGGGTACTATTGAGATATCCTGGCTGCGCCTGGCCGACGACAGCCCTCTGATTGGTCAGACGTTGGCCGAGGCCAATCTGAGGGCACGCACCGGAGCATCGGTGGTTGTTATCAGCCGGGACGGTCAACTGATCCCCAATCCCAAATCTCTCACCGTGTTCCAGGTAGGGGATCGCATCGGGCTGATTGGTGATAACCAGCAGGTAGATGCAGTTGCAGAGCTGCTCAATCCTAACGTAGGGGATTGGGCAACTGATACACAACGCGACAGGGCAGAAAGCGACGCAGCAGAGGTGTAAGCACGTCACATAGAGTTCAGGTCATCTTCGTTCGGTGCATGGTTCCAGGGCACACTCGGGCGTTTAGTAGTCGCGGGTTTTCTAAAGGTGGTCGTCGGTTTCTAACCGATGGCCGGGACTTTTCAGGCTGCTGCCTGCTCAGCAGATACCTTAACGGTTGAGAGGCGTTTGACGAAATCGGCGATAACCCTGGTGACGCCTGTCGCCTGTTCCCACATAACCATGTGGCCTGCGTCTCTGAATAGATGCAGTTCTGCGTTAGGAATTTGCTCGCGCAGGTATTGGCTATACTTAGGAGGCGTCAGCCGGTCGGCCTCGCCGCAGATGATCAGCGCCGGCGCGGCGATACGGGAGACCTGGCCCATGAAGTCAAAGGCGTCGCAAGCGGAAAAATCGCCGTGTACCACGTGAGGGTCGTTGTCCAGCAGTCGCTCCACGTATAAATGAAGCATGTGCTCTGAGGGCGATGCGCCATAAGCCCAGTCTGCGATGAGGCGTACCGTAGCGGGAAAGTCGGTTCGCAGACCTGCCAGGATAGAGGGGGCAACGCGTAAACGCGCCCCAGAACCCACGAGAACGAGTCCGGCCAGAGCGTCGGGGCACGCCAGGGCAAAATCCTGCGCGATGGCCCCGCCCATGGAGTGGCCCGCGAGCACAAACTTCTCCAGGCCCAGTTCCCTGACGAGGCCCTGCACGACTTCCCTGTAAGCGGCGATGCTCCGCCGCCCCGTTCCTTCTGAGCGTCCGTGCCCCGGTAGGTCCACAGCAAATACATCAAATCCCACCAGGTGGCGCAATTGCGGCGGCCAATGTAAGTGCGTTCCGCCCGCTCCGTGCACGAGCACTAAGGGCGGATGTGCGTTGTCGCTGTCGTCCCGATCCACCTGGTAAAACAGCCGTTGGCCGTCCACTGTGACGTAGGGCATCCTTGCCTCCATAACAATCTGTTATAATACCTCAATCCCACTCGCCCAGGGCAAAAAAGAGCGCGGCCACCGCCGCGATGCCTGCGGTTTCGGCCCGCAGCGTGCGCGAGCCCAGCCGTATCGGACGAACGTTACAACTTCGGGCCAGAGCCACTTCTTCGGCAGTGAAACCGCCTTCCGGGCCGACAAAGAGAGCCCAGGACGTTCCCCCACTTCCTGACTCGGTCAGAGCCGCGCGCAGGCCGGTTGTCCGTTCTTCCTCCCAGGCGATGAGTGCTTTTTCCGTCTTGACGTTGGCGCAGGCATCGGCAAAGGCAACCGGCATCGTCACGCTGGGAAGGCGGCCACGCCCTGCCTGCTCCGCCGCCTCGCGGACGATGGCTTCCCAGCGCGCTAACTTCGTCTCCGATTCCTTTGGTATCGCCACACCGCGCGCGGTCAGAATGGGAATAAAAGCCGCGATCCCCAGTTCGGTTCCCTTTTGCAGAACCCACTCAAAGCGCGGGCCCCGCAGCACCGCCTGGTAGAGCGTCACCTGAGTGCGCGGCTCGCCGGTAGCCGCCCGCTGTGCCAGGAGGCGGACCTCGCCCCCTCGCTTCTCCAGCGATATCAACTCGGCCTCGTACTCCCAGCCCGCGCCATCCAACAACAGGATGCGCGCGCCGGGGCGCAGGCGCAAGACGTGCAAGAGTTGGTGAGCAAGAGAGCCCGATAAAATGGCCCTGTCACCCGCGAGAGCAGAAGGCTCCACGAAGAAGCGATGCATGGCTATCTGCCACTCTTTGTATCATACCTTCTTCTCACGCGCAAGGAGCGCGACCCAATCGCCCTCCTCCCGGCGTTCCAAGAGGGTGAAGTCCCGTTCGGCCAGCGCGGCCTCCACGTCAGCCGCCTTCGGCGTGATGATGCCGCTCAAGATCACTCTCCCGCCCGGATTTATTATCTCCGTTAGCCCTTCGCCGAGGAGCCGCACGATGACCTCGGCCAGGATGTTGACCAGAACCAGGTCAAACCCGGCCTCTGCCCGCCCGCCAGTTTCCGGCAGCGAGCCCTCTTCCACACGCACTATGTGGTCCACCCCGTTGCGGGCGACGTTCTCCCGCGCGGCCCCCACCGCCACCGGGTCAATGTCGCGCGCCACCACGGAGGCCGCGCCCGATTTGGCCGCGGCAATGGCGAGGATGCCGGAGCCTGTGCCCAGGTCAAGAACTGTGCTGCCCGGTTGCAGATGCGTTTCCAGCAGAGTCAGGCACAAACGGGTACTGGGGTGGAGCCCCGTGCCAAAGGCCATACCGGGGTCCAGCGAAATGAGGGTATCACCGAGCTCCGGCTCGGTGGACTCCCAAGAAGGGGCGATGACGAGATGCTCTCCGACGCGGAAGGGGTGATAATGGGCTTTCCAGGCGTTAGCCCAATCCTCCTCGGCCAGCCGCCGCGCTCGTGGTTCCGGGAAGGAATGAAGTTGGCGCAGATGCCACAGAGCCTCTTCAATCCGGCGACGATGCTCGCCCTCGCGGCCATCGCAGGCCAGATAGGTGCTGATTGTGACCACAGGGCTGCGCAATACGCCATCTTCGCCGAAACCACCGATGGTGATCACCGCACCGCCGCGGCCACCTTCTTCGCCATTAAGCCGGTTGAAAACCTCGCTGACCGCTTCTGCCGCTTCGCCGTCGGCCTGTACGCTGATCTCCAGCCATTCCACCTGCGGTGTTGCTCCGTCTCCCTAGACGCCCAGCGCGTCCTTAACTTTGCCGAAGAAACCCTTGTCGGCGGGGGGGATATGTTCCTTGCGCAAACTCTTGCCCAGTTCGCGCAGGAGTTGCTTTTGTTTCTCGTCAAGGTTGGTGGGCACGACGACGCGGATGATCACGATCTGGTCTCCGCGTCCGCTCCGTTGCAGGCGTGGCACGCCTTTGCCCTTCAGTTTGATGGTCTTGCCGTGTTGCGTGCTCGCTGGCACGCTGATTTTCTGGGGGCCGTCCAGCGTAGGAATCTCAATCTCGTCGCCCAACGCGGCCTGCACGATGTTGAGCGGAACTTCCAGCAAGATATCGTAGTCCTGACGCTGGAAATATAGGTGCGGCTGCACGTGGAGAACGACGTAGAGGTTGCCCGGAGGCCCACCGTGCAGGCCCGTTTCGCCTTGCCCCTCCAGGCGGACGCGCGTCTCGTCGTCCACTCCGGCTGGGATGGAGACCGAAACCTTGCGGGTGACCTGTACTTGCTTCTGCCCACGACACTCGGTACACGGTGTCATGACCACCTCGCCTTCGCCGTTGCAGCGGGGGCAGGTGGTGACGTTGACGAAGGAGCCGAGGATGGACTGCTGCACGCGGCGCACTTCGCCTGTGCCGTTGCACTGCGGGCAGCGAATCGGCGACGTCCCCGGCTCTGCGCCGCTCCCCTGGCAGCGGGGGCACGTCTCGTGGCGCGGGACTTCCAGTTCCTTTTCTACACCAAAAACGGCTTCCTCAAAAGTAATGCTCAAGTCCAGGCGCAGATCGGCTCCGCGCCGCGGCCCCCGCTTGGCGGCCCGTGGGCGCATACCAAAGCCCGCGAACAGATCCTCAAAGATGTCGCCGAAGCCACTAAACCCGCCCATGTCGCCGAAGCCGCCCATCTGCGGCCCCGCGTGGCCGAAACGGTCGTAGGCGGCACGCTTCTGCTCGTCGCTCAACACCTCGTAGGCTTCGGCGATCTCTTTGAAGCGTGCTTCGGCGTCGGCGTTCTTGTTGACGTCTGGGTGATACTGGCGGGCGAGTTGCCGGTACGCCTTGCGGATATCGTCCCCGCTGGCTTCGCGCGGCACGCCCAATATCTCATAATAATCTCGTTTGGTGGCACTCATGCTCTCTTTGCTTCTCTCTCCTTAGACGCTGGCCTCATAAATCCTACTCCGGAAATCCACAAATCTCCGCAGGAATAATCCCTTGGGAATCCGATACAGGTCGCTGCTGCGGCTATTCCCAACCGATGATCCAGACGCACAGGCCCGCCAGGAGGATGGTCGCGATGATGAGCGCGAGCCACTGTCCCGGCAGGAAGCCTACGTTCCTGGCCGACCAAACGACGATGAGAACCATGCCAATCGCCAGGACGATCCACGAGGCCAGGTTGGGATGGTCGTTGTAGAAGCGGCGCAAGTTATTCACGTTATCTGTCTCCACGCGGCCTCTACCTGCCGCCACGTCTCGTTCAAAGAACCGGAATTATCTATCACCACGTCGGCGCGGGCCACTTTCTCGGCCTCCGGCATCTGGTTTTCCAGACGGCGGCGCGCTTCGGCCTCGCTCATACCCCGCTGGGCCATCAGCCGCGCCAGCGCGACCTCCG
>JADYZS010000241.1 GCA_020853075.1 Anaerolineae bacterium
GCACGAGCAGATTCACAGCCATCACCTTCATGCCTTCATCTGGGCTCAGCACAAAACCCCACAATCTCGTCGGATGGTTAAGGTGCTCCCAAAAACTGTCCGCCCCTGAACCCCAGCGGGGAGAGGGAATCCGCTCCCCTCTCCCTTTGGGAGAGGGGCCGGGGGTGAGGGAAGAGCCATGCCATAAATCAGATACTTATATCCGCGGCTACTTGAGAGCAACTTGAGGCAGGAATGAGAGAGCAGCTTTCCTGACCTACTTGATCTCTGCGGTCGCGCCCTGCTCTTCCAGTTTGGCCTTAACGGTCTGCGCCACGTCCTTTGCAACCGCGGTGACGACCGTCGCGGGTGCGCTCTCAACCAGGTCCTTTGCTTCCTTCAGGCCCAAAGTGGTGACTTCGCGCACCGCCTTGATGACCTGGATCTTCTTGTCGCCCACGGTCTTGAGGATAACGTCAAACTCCGTCTTCTCCTCCACGGGAGCCGCGGCTTCCGCTGCGGCAGCAACCATCGCGCCCCCAGCAGCGACAGCCATGGGCGCAGCGGCGGCGACGCCCCACTTCTCCTGGAGCAGCTTGGCGAGTTGCGATGCTTCCAGCAGGGTCAG
Source organism: Anaerolineae bacterium (assembly GCA_020853075.1). Classification (GTDB taxonomy): domain Bacteria; phylum Chloroflexota; class Anaerolineae; order JADYZS01; family JADYZS01; genus JADYZS01. The sequence goes on from JADYZS010000241.1 coordinate 608, forward strand.
GGAGTCAAGTTCTTGTACCAACTTATTCAGGTCTGCCATGAGTATAGAACCTCCTTATGGTTCATGAAGTAGTATCAGGCTGATTGGGGAGATTGTTCCCCACGAGACTGCAACACATAGGCTAACTGGCGCAGCGGTGCTTGCAGCAAACCGACGAGCGTACCGGCAGGCCCTTGCAGAGAGCCGAGCACCTGGGCCAGCAGCACTTCGCGCGGCGGCAGCGTCGCCAGGGCGACCACATTCTCGCTATCAAGCACCTGGTTCCCCACCAGGCCGCCGCGAATGGTGAGGATTTTCGTCTCTTTGGCGAAATCGCTCAGAATCTTGGTGGCCGCGGTGGGTTCCTGAGCACAGAAACCGACGGCGACAGGGCCTTTCAACAGGTCCTCGGGGACCGGCATCCCGGCCTCGCGCAGGGCGAGAGCCAGCAGCGTATTCTTGGTGACCTGAAGTGTACAACCCACTTCTCGCAGCTGGCGGCGCAAGCGGGTAATGTCGCTCACGGTCAGGCCACGATAGTCGGTGAGAATAGCGGCCTTGCTGCCGCGCAGATTCTCCAGATAGCCTGTGATCAGTTCCTGCTTCTGCGTTCTGGTGAGTGGCAAGTAAAGCACCTCCTTTCCCAACGGTGAAATGAAAACGCCTTCGCGTGCCGACGCGAAGGCGAAAGAGGGCATTCCCTTATGTCAGGGCTTCCCCATTCGTTAGCCTCGCCTCGGCAGGCTGTGCGGTAGCGCATTAAGTCCCTAGGGGACGCCTGCTGTCTTGAGCGGGTTACGCTTATGAAGTTTTGAGCGTGCCCGCCTCGGTGACGTTCACCTTGACGCCCGGGCCCATGGTTGGGGCGATGACGAGTTTCTTGATATACTGGCCCTTGGCCGCGGGCGGCTTCGCTTTGGTGATGGCTTCCATCAGGGCCGTGAAGTTATCTAGCAGTTGTTGGGCGGTGAAACCGGCCTTGCCGATGGTCGTATGGATGTTGGCCGTCTTATCCAGCCGGAACTCCACGCGGCCCTGCCGTGCTTCGCGGATGACACGACCGATGTCTTCCGGCTGCACCACTGTGCCGGCCTTCGGGCTGGGCATCAGGCCGCGCGGGCCGAGAACCTTGCCCAGACGACCCACTTTGCTCATCACCTGCGGCGTGGCGATGCAGACGTCAAACTCTAGCCACCCCTCTTGAATCTTTTTGACCAGGTCGTCGCTGCCCACGTAATCGGCTCCGGCCTCTTGGGCGGCACGCGCGGCCTCACCCTCGGCGAAGACCAGGATACGCACCACCTTGCCCGTGCCGTGGGGCAAGAGAACGACCCCGCGCACCTGCTGGTCGGCCTGGCGAGGATCCAGACCCATGCGCAGGTGCACTTCCATCGTAGCATTGAACTTGGTGTAGGAACCCTTTTGCGCCAATTCTATCGCCTCGGCCGGCGAGTAGATCTGGTTGTGATCTACCGTTTTGGCGGCTTCCAGATACTTCTTCCCGTGCTTAGCCATTCGTTTTATCTCCTGTGGTGCAGACGGGTGTTGTCACCCTCCCACACTATGTACCACCAAGACACAAATAAAGCAGAATCTGAAACCAAAAACTTTGTGCCTTTGTGGTAAGCAACTAATCTGCCACGGTGATGCCCATGCTGCGCGCGCTGCCTTCAATCATCCGCATCGCGTTGTCCACGTCATTCGCGTTCAGGTCCTTCATCTTCTGCTCGGCGATAGAGCGCACCTGGGCGCGGGTCACCTTGCCCACTTTGTTGCGGTTCGGTTCCGCCGCCCCCTTCTCAATGCCCGCGGCCTTCTTAAGAAGATCAATCGCGGGCGGCGTCTTCAGGATGAACGTAAAGGACTGATCCTGGAAGATGGTAATCTCTACAGGGATAACGCTCCCGGCCAGGTTGGTCGTCTTGGCGTTGTATTCCTTGCAGAATGCCATGATATTGATACCGTGAGGCCCCAACGCGGTGCCTACGGGCGGCGCGGGGTTGGCCTTCCCCGCCTGAAGTTGCAACTTGACGATGGCCTTGATCTTCTTTCCCATTATGCCTTCTCCACTTGCAGCAGGTCCACCTCAATAGGAGTCTCGCGGTTGAAGAACGAGACGAGGACGCGGGCCTTGCCTTTATCAGCATCCACATCGTCCACGACGCCCATGAATTCGGCGAAGGGACCTTCTTTGATGCGCACTTTCTGACCCGGTTTGACGTTGACTTCTATCTTGGGCTCTGTCGATTCAACGCGCTTCATGATCTTTTCAACTTCATCGGCAGGGAGGGGAGTGGGCTTGTTGCCGATGCCTACGAAGCCGGTAACGCCAGGCGTGTTGCGCACGACGTACCACGAATCCTCGTCCATAACCATCTCTACGAAGACGTAACCGGGAAAGACCCGGTGTTCGGTGATACGGCGTTGTCCCTCCTTGCGCTCTAATCGCTCTTCCGTAGGGACGATGACCTGGAATATCCTGTCCTGCATCGCCATAGACTCAATGCGATGCTCCAGATTCTTCTTCACCCTGCTCTCGTAGCCAGAGTAGCTATGCACCACGTACCAGCGGCGCTCGCCCGCAGCCTCTTTCGCCTCAATGGCTGCGCCCGCGGCTTCGCTAGAGGGCTCAGATTCCTGAGGGGAAGAGGTCGGGCCAGAGCCAGCATCCTCCGCCACCGGCTTCCCAGGCTCTAACTCCGACATCTCCTCTGTGCGATCCAGGTCATCCATATCTTTCTGTTCCAAAAACATTTTAGATAATCAGTTCAAACAGTTTTGTGAAAACGAAGTCCACCGCGCCCAAGAGAATGGCCATGGTGAACGTAACCGCTAAGACGATCAGCGTCAAGTTCGTGGCCTCTTGGCGGGTAGGCCAGGTGACCTTGCGCAGTTCCGCCCGCGTGTCTTTGAAGTAGCGGACCAAGCGATTATCTGAACTAAACACGGAGGTCCTCCCCAACACACGACAAGACACCGGCACAGGGAACAAGCATCTCTGGCGGTGTCTTGCTCCACGAAAACTTATCCTGCAATCCGCTTATACGCCCCCAAGGGGCAGGCAGGCCAGGCAGGACTTGAACCTGCAACCC
>JADYZS010000242.1 GCA_020853075.1 Anaerolineae bacterium
GGCACATCAAAGAACCAAAGAGGCAAGCCAGAGCGCCTTAAAAGTGTTCAACGAGAATTTCCTCAAGTTCACAAATGGTTTTGTAGTCTTTCGGGAGGAGTATCTCAAGTACGTTTACGAGGCCATTAGCCAGAAAGTGCCCCAAGCCGTTGGAGAAGTGATACCTTACGAGGACATTCTAGCCTGGTAACTCATCAACGTGGCCGACGACACATTCTTTGAATAGGTTCCCTTATCACAACTTATCCAACAGACGCAATTAAAGAAGGCGAACGAGTATGGAGCAAGTAAGGGTATTCTATGACCGAGCGGGCAACACGTTGACCGTCTGGTTTGGCGATCCGCAAGATGAGTACATCTGTGAAGAGACAGGCGATGAGGTTGTCTTGATGAAAGACGAGGCCGGTCGGGTGATCGGTTTCGAGAAACTCAATTTCGTTGTGCCCTCACCGGAGCAATTGCGGTTCACCTTTGAGACTGTAAGTGGATGACGTTTTCTACCAGGAGCCACCCGTGAGCGTCTTTATCACCTTTGAAGGGCCGGACGGCAGCGGCAAGACCACCCATCTGAAACTCCTGGCCGACTGGTTGCGAGACCAGGGCTACGATGTGCTGGAGACGCGCGAGCCCGGTGGCACCGCCATCGGCGAGCGGGTGCGGGCCATCGTGCTGGACCGTGCCAGCCAGGAGATGGAAGCGACGACGGAGATCCTTCTTTTCTCCGCCGCGCGCGCCCAGCACGTGGGCCAGATTATCCGGCCACATCTCTCGCGCGGCGGCGTCGTCCTCTGCGACCGCTACGCCGATTCTACCCTGGCTTATCAGGGCTATGGCCGCGGGCTTGACCTGCCCACTCTCAGGGTCATCAATGCCTTCGCCACCAGCGGCTTGCGCCCCGCGCTCATCGTCTATCTGGACGTGCCGGCAGCGGAGGGGCTGGAGCGACGCCAGCGGGCCAAGGGAGGCGAATGGAACCGGCTAGATGCCGAGACGCTGGCCTTCCACCAGCGGGTGCGGTCAGGCTATCTATCGTTGGCCTCCGAGGAGCCGCATCGCTGGGCCATCATCAATGCGGCGAGGCCGACAGAGGTGGTACAGCAGGAGATTCGCGAGCGCGTCAAGAAAGTGCTCACCGCGGCTTCGTAGCGAGACCGCCATTCCCCGCGCTCCGAGGAGCAGCAGCCATGAAGCTCATTGTCGCCGTTGTCAATAGCGACGATTCACGCACATTGATAGAGCGGCTCATGCGCCACGGCCATAGCGCCACGGTTATCGGCAGCACGGGGGGCTTCTTGCGCGAGGGAAACACCACCATCGTCATCGGTGCTCAGGAAGACAAGTTGGAGGACATCCTCTTCGTGATCCGCCAGAGTTGCCACACCCGCAAGCAATTTATCAATCCGCTGCCGCCCGTGTTGGAGCCTGGCGAACTACAGATCCCGTCACCCATAGAGGTGCAGGTGGGGGGCGCAACCGTCTTTGTCCTCAGCGTGGAACGCTTTGAGAAGTATTGACCGGGGCGTCTATTCGCCAGTGTCATCGCCGGCCGTATCGTCGCCCGCCAGTTCCGGCATGGTCTTCTCAATTTCTTCCGGGCTTTCGCCCGCCTCCAGCCGGTCAACCACTTCGTCCAAGTCATCACCCATATCCTCGCCCATCTCGCGGCTCATCTTCCGCATCCAGCGGGCGATTGATTTCGGATCATTCTCATCTAAATCGCCGAGGCCGGAGGGGGCAGACAAGTCATCCAGGCGGCTTTCTTCTGACTTCAAGACGGACACCTTTGAGATAAGCCTGGTCAATTCTTGCCCGCCGCAACGCGGGCAGGCAGGCTGGCCGTCGGTGGCCTCGGCAAAGGTGCGCCAAAGGATACTGACCCGGCGACGACAACTGTGGCAACGATATTCGTAGATGGGCATACGTCACACCTTCATGAATAACCTGGGATATGAATTATAGCGCAGACCTGCCAGGCTTTCAAGTCGCCAACCCCCTCTCGATGGAGCAGGAAATGGCCGGCGAACCCGATGGCTGGTATCAACAAGCGACGTCTCCCGTCATGGTGGTGCTCTCAGGGCCATCCGGCGTGGGCAAGGATGCGGTGCTGAACCGCATGAAAGAGATGGGCTATCCGTTTCATTTCGTCGTGACTGCTACGACGCGCCCGCCTCGTCCGGGCGAGGTGAACGGGGTGGATTACCATTTCGTCTCGGCCTCTACCTTTGCCGAGATGATGGACAAGGGAGAACTCCTGGAACACGCCGTCGTCTATGGCGAATACAAGGGGATCCCCAAGTCGCAGGTGCGCGAGGCATTGGCGAGCGGCAAGGACGTCATCATGCGCATTGACGTGCAGGGCGCGGCCACGATTCGCCGCCTGGTGAAAGGGGCAACCCTGATCTTCCTGAACACGGCCAGCGAGGAGGAGTTGGTGGAGCGGCTGCTGCTGCGCCGCACCGAGTCTCCCGACAAACTGAAACTCCGCATCGCCACCGCGCGCCAGGAGTTGAAGCGGATAGCCGAATTTGATTATTGCGTGGTGAACCACCACAGCAAGTTGGACGAGACGGCGCGCCAGCTCGCAGCCATCATCACTGCCGAGAGGCTGCGGGTGGGCCGCAGGCCGGTGGAGTTGTAGGTGTAGCCTTGTCACCCTGAACGCCAAGCTCAGGCTTGACTGGGTAGTGAAGGGTCTCGCGTTGAGGAGAGAGGAGATGCTTCGTTGCTGCGCTCCTCAGCATGACAATAGGGTCAAGCCTACGTTGGTTCTGGGGCGGGGAGGTGAGCCATGCCGGAAATGACCTCTGTGCGAAAGTCGGCCCTCGCGGGCGCGTGGTATCCGGGCACGGCGGCGGCGCTGCGCCAGACCGTGCAGCGTCTTTTTAACCAGGCGAACGTGCCCGACCTGCGGGGCGAGGTCGTCGCGCTCCTGGCTCCCCATGCAGGCTACACCTACTCCGGCCCGGTGGCTGCCCACGCCTACCGCGCGGCTCAGGGCCAGACCTTTGACCGCGTGGTGCTCATGGGGCCGCTGCACCGTCCCATCTGGGAGGCGCATCTGAGCTCGGTCATGACCTCATCCGAAACCGCTTATGAGACACCCCTCGGCATAGTTCCGCTGGATAGAGCCTTTCTGGATGCTTTGGCACAGCGGGTTCCTGTCACGGTGGTGCGGGGTGACCAGGAACACTCTTTGGAGATACAATTGCCCTTCCTGCAAGAGGCGGTGGGTCAATTCAAAGTGGCGCCGCTCCTTCTCGCCGAGACGCCAGATGAGGCCGAAAGCCTGGCCCATTGCCGGGTGCTGGGGGAGGCGGTAGCCGAGACGGCGCGCACCGTGGAAGGCCGCACCCTTATCGTCGCCAGTTCTGACCTTTCGCACCTGGACGACTACCGCCTCGTCGTCTCCAAAGATAAGGTGTTGGCCGAC
>JADYZS010000243.1 GCA_020853075.1 Anaerolineae bacterium
CATTAACCAGGCAGCAGTTCAGGGTATATACGAACAATAGAGGAGACCATCTTGGGGCTTCTCTTACCTGAGTCGTCTCCACAACGATAGACGCTGCATCAATGCTCGTCGCCACTGCTCCCGCAGATGCTGCCACTGGGCCTCTACCTCTCGGCGATCGCGCTCACCCGGTTCGGCACGCCCATAGCGCAGCGCCGTGTATGCCTCCGCCAGATAGTCGGCGCCATTCTCCCCGTCAGAGACTTGCCCAAGCCATCGCTCGTGGAGCGCGGAGGCATATTCGCGCGGCGTCTCATTCATGCGGGGGCCGCGACCTAAGCGCGCGCCCCACTGTCCCACCCGATCCCAGAGCACCACAATCGTCTCGGCAGGCGTGAGGCGGCGTCCTCGGCGGCGCAGCAACAGGATGAAACCCGCCAAAGCAACCGCCGCCAGTGCCAGGTTCAGAACCAGCGCGCGCCGGCTGGCATTGCGCGCCTCACTCGCCTCTCGCTGGCCCGCGAGTTCTGACAGCCCGAGCAATGCATCATCCAGAAACGGTAGATCAAACCCGGAAGATCCCCCAACAAGGCCTTGTGCGCTCCGTGAAAGCGCGCTCCGGCCTCCTGTCGGTTCAAAGGGGAGCCAGCCGTACTTTGGGAAATAGACCTCAGGCCAGGAATGAGCATCGGCTTCTACGACATTGTAGAGATTGCCCTTGGTGTCGTAAGTGCCGGATACGTAACCGACGGCCAGGCGGGCAGGGAGGCCAACCGCCCGCGCCATCACGACGAAGGCTGTGGCGTAGTAGTCACAATACCCTTTCCGCAAGTCAAACAGGAACCAATCTGCAACGTCTCTATCGCCCGGTGGGAAAGGCACCTCAAGGGTGTCGGGGATCACGCGCAAATACGACTCTAACGCGCGAGATTGATCGTAGGGAGTCTTCGCATCTACCGTGACCTCGCGGGCAAGATCTACGACACGCGCCGGTATCTGAGGCAACTGTAGATAACGTTCTTTCACGCTGGCCGGGTACTCATCTCCTGCGCCACGCAGAACATCCTCTGACACAACGGGTATCAGAGAGATGACCGCATAGCGAGAAGTCCGGCGGCCCAACTCCAAGGCCACCAGACCATCGGAATCGTAGGCTCGCACCTGTACCGATACGTCGGCTGCCAGAGGCTCGGCTGCGGCCAGGAGTGCTCCTCCCGCATCAATCGCTTCCATCGCCTGCCACAGTTCGCGCCGTCCCAGAGGCCGAGAAGGAGTCCACGGTTCGCCCGGATCCAGGGCATCCGTATCGGGAAAGGGCTCATTCTCCCATCCCCGGTTGTTGTACTGCGCATAAGTGAGCCCGCGCCAATAGAGCGACCAGGCGTCTCGTAGGTTTTCAGGAGTTTCTTTCAGCCTCACACGCAGGACTCGTTGTTTGCTCAACTCGGGGGTACCGCCCAGGAGATGCGAGCGAGGCAGCACCGCGCCACCGGCAAACAGAAGCCCACCTCGCAGGGGGCTGCGGGCTTGCTGACCAAGATCGGGGAAGAGGCGTTGGCCGGTCTGTTCTATGCCGCGCCAGGGTTCGGCAAAGACCTTCCAGAAGAGGTCAACTGTGCCCCGGTAACTAATGCCCGGCAGTACCAACGCAGCGACTACGATGCTGAGACTGAATAGGGATCCGACCATAGCCAGGTCAAGGTGGATTTCGGTAGAATAGTCCATGCCGGCACGCTGCCAGGCACGCTCACGCCCCAGATGTGCCAGGGCCATGCTTTCCAACAACAAGAGGCCAACAAAAAGAACCAGCCAGGCAAAGCCTTCATCGGCGAAAAAGGCCTGTATCGCCAGTAGCGTCCCGGTTGGGGTCAGGGCTGCCCACGCGTCCTGCCTTCTTACGAAGGCCCAACCGGCCCACACACCAAGCAGCCACGCCAGAAACAAGGCCAGGAGCAGAAAGACCGCATCATCCTGGACCGCACCGCCCCCCACCACACCTTCGGCCCAGAGTTGCAGATGCGACGAGAACAAGGCCAGTCGCCCCAGGACGTGCTGAAAGACCGGCGTGAGGGGGAAGAGGTCTAAATAGCCGGATAGCAGACGCGAGAACCAGCCGGGAATGCCCACGAGCGCGAAACCGAGATAACCCGGAGCGGGCAAGGCGCGAGCGGCAACAACAAACGATAGAGCCACGCCGGAAAGAACCAGCAACGACGAGCCTAACCGCCAGCCGGACGAACGCCTGGCCGACCAACCGGCACAGATAGCCGCAAGCCAGATCAGGACGACCAGCGTCTCGCCCCCAGAGACCCAATTCACGTAGGTGAAGGCCGCGCCGGAGCAGGCCAAGGCGCCGAGGAAAATCGCCCAAGCCAGATAGCCCTCGCGAGGTGCGAGCCGCCGGATAATAACCCTCAGGATGTTATTCATGCCGGTCACCGACAGCCAGAGCCTACATTCCGAACCTAACCGACTTCTTCTTCAACCTCGTAGGGAACGACACGTCCTGTGCCCAATACCTTGAATTCGGTACGGCGACGCTTATACTTGATGAGAGCACGAAACGGATAGCCTTTCGCGATAACATAGGTCACGATGCCTTGCTCGGCCAATAGATTTCGCACCTTGCTCAAACGCTCTCTTCCGCTCCCTGCCTCTTCACCACTCCTATTGCTACGCGAAAAAGAGTTGGCATCTATCAGCACGGTCACAAGAGACAGCCCACGCGCTCTCAGATCAAGGAGAGGCCCTATCCAATCCGCATCCAACCGCGGCGTGAAGACCGCAACCGTCTGCCCCCACCCCAGACTGGGGGCGACTTCGCGTAGGACTCTTGGCAGAGGCCAATCCGGCGAGGTCTTTGCAGCAGCCAGTTCGTGTAGGATGCGCCACAGTTGCGTCTGCCCTCGCCGTGGCGGCAACAGACCGGCCTGTACCCCAAAGGCGACCAGGCCCACTGCCCGGCTTGCCCGCAGCCATTCGGCAGCCGACGATGCTGCGAGGATAACGCCGTATTCCTCGGTAGATTCCTCTCCCGCCCCTACCTGCACCGCTGTATCCATATCCAGACATATCCAAAGATCGCCTGACGGTTCCTTATCATATTCCTTCACCATCAGCATACGCCGCCGGGCAGTGGACGGCCAATGTACCCGTTTGAGTGGGTCACCAGGAGCATAATCTCGCACGGACGCGGTCAGAAGCGTGGGATCGGAAGTGCGGCGTGTGGAACGAGCTATGCCCGCTGCCGCGCCGAGAGGCAATTGCAATGGTGGCAAATGCACGACACGGGGATAGACCAAGATTGATCTAGTCTCAGGATAAACGTGGGTCACTGTGAAAAGGCCAAAGGGGTCGCCCATACGCAATTCCCAGGGCCCCAGGGTGAAGAGCCCCCTCTGCCGGCAGACGACGCTCGTCGTCCATTCTTTCTCGCTGTTTCCGCCCACTGCCTCTACGCGCGAGGCCTGGTATCCCGGCACGTTGGAGCCATCTACGGCTTCGGCCCACAGCACGGGTAAAGACGATGAATTGACCAGCACAAAGGCTTCTTCCAGCGGGTCTCCGACGACGACCCACGTTCGCCGCAACCTGCGCGTGGCCGTAACACCATCGCGCATCTGGCGGGCCCAGTAGTATGCAACGAGGAGGACCAGCCCCAGTCCCCAGAATAGAAGGCTCCAGGCGCGTGAAGGATTTGTGAATTGCAGGAAGGCAACTACGGCCAGAAGAAACGGAACCAGGGGCGAGCGTAAGCGCAGATAAACACGACCGTTGTGCCAGTTCTCACCACCTGTCGCCGCTGGCACGCCGGGGTGCCCCAAGTCCGTGCCCCGCTCTGCACGCGGGAGGTTATTGAGGTGACGTTGCGAAGCATTTATGTCTATCACGTCTGTTATTATACCTGGCGACATTATAAGCCACAAGATCACCCCTCACTAGGACAGATACCGGGGTTCCTGTATAATAAGGGCCAGTAATAGGGTATCAGGAGAGAGTATGGTGAAGCGAGCAGGCAATGGACTACAGATCAGCACGGCATCCCCGAATGTACAGGTATTCAACAATTTTCCCGGCCTCTACCCCACAGAGGACTGGGTCGCACGCTACTGGGACATGGAACCGTCGGGTGATCTTGTGTCGCGCGAGGCCGTGATCCAACTGCCTCTGGGCTGGACGCGCGTCTGTGTTCCGGTGGTGATAGGGTATCCCGGCTGTATCCAATGGGTGCGACGATGGGGTGTTGCTCTTTATCCTTCCATCTTGGGAGACATCGGCTTTAACTTTGATCCACTCCTCACCCACGATGCTGGACGTTTCCCTGGCGGCGATGATGCGGAATTGCTGCACCTTGTCTTGGGGATCACCCAGTTTGACCTGCCGGGTCACTTCATTATCGCCAGCGAGGAGCACCCATTTCTCTTGCACGACCCGGACGGTATCATCAAGGGAACCTACACTCAGTGGCGCACTTACCTGGGTGCGCTCGCGTTCCTGGTGACGGGAGGTGAGGTCAACGCCGGGTTCATGAGGCTGGCAGACGAGGCAAAAGCCACGTACCAGGAAGCCGTCGGCTATCTGCAAGAAGCACTGCGAAAGCAAGGAGGATAATCCCCGCTGTGTCCAGACTGAGCGTTGTCATCCTGGCAGGCGGCCAGAGTCGCCGCATGGGCACGAACAAAGCGTTCCTGATGGTTGAGGGACGCCCCCTGATCGCATGGGTCATAGAGCGTGTGCGCGCGCTGGCGGATGACCTGGTCATCGTCACCAATGATCCGGAGCCGTATCGCCGTTTCGGCGTGCGACTCACCAGCGACCTCGTGCGAGGGACGGGTTCGTTAGGAGGCTTGCACGCTGGCTTGACCGCAGCAGCCCACGGATGGTCGCTGGTTGTGGCCTGCGATATGCCGTTTCTGAACCTGGACCTGCTGCGCTACATGGTCTCACTGAGACCGGAGCACGATGCTATCGTTCCGCGCGTAGAAGGAATGGAAGAGCCGCTCCATGCGCTTTATCATAGGCGTTGCCTCCGGCATGTCACCCGAAACCTGTTGGCAGGGCAATTCAAGATGATCTCATTCCTGCCCAACGTGCGTGTGCGCCACGTGGACGAGGTTGAGATTGCCCGCTTTGATCCCCAACACCATTCTTTCTTTAACGCCAACACGCCTGGGGAATGGGAGGAAGTGCAGAGGCTTCTGCGGGCTCGTGCCGGAAAACCCACATCGGGGCTTTAAGGAGGCCCTTTCACGTATTGATCAAAGAACGCAATGGACCGCTGCATCGCGGGGGTGAAACCATTGGAGATATTGTGGTTGTCGCCCTGGTAGGCGTAGTATTCAACCATCTTCCCCGCGCTTTGTATCTGCTTGTACAGCGTCTCCGAGAACTCAACGGGCACGCTCGCGTCGGCAGTACCGTGGTGGAGTTGGATCGGGCCGGACAGGTCGGCGAGATAACTGTTGGGCGAGATGGATGCATAGAAGGCCGGATTCTGCTCCGGCGTGCCGTATTGAGCGATCAGTTCCTCGCGCCACCGCCTACCCGCGCTGGAGACCGCTGGTGTCGGGGTTTGCAGCCGCCGCCACCGCTCCAGCAAATCTGGATACGAGGCGACAACGCCCGCCCAGATGACACCTGCCTTGATGTCCTTCACGGTGACCATCGCCCGCAGCGTGATGGACCCACCCATGGAGTGTCCCCACATCCCGATGCGGTTGGGATCTGCATCCTTATACATCTTCATCGTTGCCACAGCATTTAAGACGTCCACCGTGTAATCGGGCGCGGCGTAGGCTCCTGATGCCACCCCCTCCGAACTACCGTGGCCCCGGTAGTCTGACCGAAAGACGATGTAGCCACTGCGGGCGAAGGCATCCACGTAGGCCACGTAACGTTCTGTCGTCCGGTACTGGGCCGGTGGGATGTATCCGTGATTGAAAATGATCACCGGCCAGCCGGTTGCCGGCTTCTGCCCGTTGGGAACGGTGAGGAGCGCGTAAATCTTCAGCCCTTCCGAGCGATAGGAGACGATGTAGCGACGATAGTTACTCCCCGGCGCAAGGGTCTGTTCAATGACCAGATCGCTCCCCGGATACGCCCACTTCCGCATAGCCGCGATGGAAAGGGGATGTAGAGGCGTTGGCGTTGGCGTTGGCGTTGGCGTCGCCGTCGGCGTAGCAGTCGGAGCATCGGTCATCGTGGCGGTCGGCGTCGGCGTCGCCGTTGGCGGCAGGGTTGAGGTGGGAGACGGGATCGTCGCCGTGGGCGGTTCTCGCGTCGGCGCGGGCGTGCTCGTAGATTGCAACGCTACCTGGAACGGCGTTTCCGTCGCCGCGACTACTGGTACCGTTGCCGTCGGTCGCGGCTGCGGGCGTCCCCTACAGGCTGCGAGCCCAATCGCCAGGACAATCAGCAGTAATCCTAAACGTGCGAATTTCACCAGCATCGCCTGCTTCTCCGTCGTCATCGCTCCCTCTGCTCCTTGTTTCAAGCCGCCATCGGATTAGTCAACATGAACCACCTTCACCACACCGCATGAAAATGCACCGTAGAGAGCGCGGAGGGCGCAGAGTCATTAACCTTCATCTCTGCGGTCTCGGCGGTCAGGTATTTTAGCGTCAGTTCCGGCTCATCAAAACGAAGTTAAACGTAGCCGTTTTACCATCGGCGGTATCCCGCACGTCCGACATCACCAGTTCGGGCTTGAAAATGGAGTCGGTGTTGTTGCGAGGCTCGCCGGGAAGGTATATCTGGGTGGTCAAGACCGGCCCGTTGGGAGCCCGTACCTTCACGTGGATGTGCGGCGTTCGCCCCGGATACCCCCCCGGCACGACCGTCTCCAGGTAGTATCGTCCTGTCTCATCTGTGAATTGATGACCGCGCATCCTGTAGCCGCTATTGTCATACGCGCCCTTGTCGTCGGTCTGCCAGAAATCAAGCCAAACTCCTGCTACAGGCTTGCAGTCCGTCGTGAGAACGTACCCGGTGACGATGAGTTTCGTTCCAGCCATGCCCGGTTCCAGCAAGGAGGCACGTTCCGGGGTATTCGCCTTGTAATAGGGGCCTTCCGTCTGGGCCGGTGTGGCCGCGAGGACACCATTACAGACGGGGAGTTGGGGCACTGCCTGGGCCTCCGCCGTAGGAGTCGGTGGGGGTTGCGTGGGTGGGGCCTGGGTAGGCGGCGGTTGCGTCGGTGTGGCCGGTGGCTCTGTAGGCTGAGGTGAAGGCATCACGGTAGGCCGTGGCTGCGTGGGCTGTGGCTGGGGCGATGGCGTTGGCGATGGTTCTTGCTGTGGTGTCGGCGAGGGGATGGCCGGAACCATCGTCGCCGTAGCCTGCGATAACGCTGGGACGGGTGTCCGCCCGCTACAAGCCGTGAGCACCAGAGAAATCACCAGAGCCAGAGATACCCACAGAAATGCCCGGTGCGTCCAATGCTTGAGCCTTACCCTCATCTTCATAAACAGACTCCCCTACGATGTCGCCCGTTTGGCGACCCCTTTCACCGTCACCGTGACACCGTCTGAAACGGTGAAGCGGCCCAGGATTTCAGGTGGGTCAAACCCGAAATCTTTCATCAGCAAGAACGTGGTACCCGTGCCGGTGAGGGTATCGCCGTTGAGCGTGGCACGAATCTCAAAGGTCACAGGTCGCGTGATCTCACGGATCGTCATATCGCCGTTGACTTGGAAGCGGACTTCTTTGCCTTCGGCAGCATCCCCAGGGAACTCCACTATTTCCCTGGCTACGAATTCGGCGAAGGGGTACCTGTTGGACTCCAGCCAGCGCTGGCGTATAGCCTGGTCGCGGATACCGTTGTCGCTCTTCAACGTCCGCAAGTCAACTCTGAGCCTGCTAAAATCAAAGTAGGGCTTGCCATCACGCAAGCCGAGGCGGAATTCACCTTCCAGGGCATTGGTGCGGCCAACCGTCGTCGTTTTCTGACCCAAGAGGACCTCTTGCACTTCGTAACTCGCCTCAGACTCTTCGCGCACGACGCGAAAGAGCACAAGTTCCGTAGAAGGTTCATCGGTGGCGGTGGGAACCGAAGGTAGGGGTGTTGCCGGAGGAGGGCTGGTCGGTAGAACTTCGGTCGGTACCGCGGAGGGGCTGGGCGGTGGAACCTGGGTCGGTACCGGGGAGGTCTGGGTCGTCGCCGGCACGGCAGTCGTGGGGACTGTTGCCGGCGTAGCGGTGGGCGGAACCTGCGTCGCTACCGGAGCCGATCCGCAGGCTGCGGTGAGTAACCCGGCGATGAGCACGATTGCCAGATGTTGAACAAGTTGTCGTCGCATCTTCCTATCTTGCCTTACCTTTCAGGTGGGGCCGGAAGCAGGAATATATCTGCTTCGCCCATGCTATTCCCACGATTATAGGTCAGCGAGCCGCCCCCGTCTGTAAGGCGTTCCCCATTGCGGTTGACAGGGGCGGCAAGTGCCGCTATAATGCGCCAGATGATGGCTTACGGCTGGCAATTAAGTATGGTGATCACACCCCTTCGCATCGCGGATGCGCGTCACTCCCCAAGGTGATATTGTAGCCCATGCGACAACGGCTCCTCATATTTGGCGGTCTGTTGCTGGCCGCAGCCCTAGCCGTGGGTGGTCAGGTCCTCTTCAGACCGGGCTTGCGCTTCCCTTTCCCACCAACCTACGCCTGGCCTCTGGCTACGGCAGCAACCCTGGCCGCCATCGTCCTCTTTGCAATCCTGGCCCCTGGTCGCGCGGACGACCCCGGCCTCAGACCTTATCCTCCGCCTACACTACCGGAGCCTCGTCTGGCGCCCGTTGTCACGGCAGAGCCGATAGCCGTTGACGATGTGGAGGCGGTTCGTGGACTGCCCCTACCCAGAACCACGACGTTGCCACGCCTCGGCATCTGGCAGGTGGCGCGCGTCGTGGGCATCCTCCTGGCTATCGCCCTGTCCTATTTCGGCGTGGTTATCTTCCAGAGAAAACTCCCTTTCCTCCAGATGCCTGAAGGTCGTCTGTTACTGCTAGGATCGGCGGTGACTGTCGCTAGCATGGTGCTCTTCGGGCTGTTGGGCCCCCGGCCCGATCCTGCCAGCGCGCCCGGCGAACTCCCGGCGCATGAGCGGCCGGCCCTCGTTCCCACGTTGGCGCGGCCCTGGTTCCTGGGTTGGTTCGCTCCGGTACTTGGGCTTTATGGGTACGCGATGGGGTATTACCAGGGTGCGGGCGAAACGCGGGCCGTCGTTCTGGCCTGGGTCGCCAGCATGGCCCTGCTGCTGGTGGCAGTCATGCGGTCTCAGGTGGGATGGGGTTGGCGGCGGTGGCTGCCATCGCGCGAGGAAATCCCCTGGCTCCTGGCGCTGTCAGGTATCCTGGCGATAGCCCTCGTGCTGCGCACCGTTCGTCTCACGACCCTCCCCTACGATCTGGATGGCGACTTCGCCTCCTACGGTGTGCAGGCGCGAGCCTTCATCACCGGCCCGAACAAGCGACTCTTCACCGTCGGCTGGGCGAATATCCCGATGATCGGCTATCTCCCCCCCATTTTCACGATGCTCCTCTTCGGCACCGGCCAGGTGGGGCTGAATATGTCGGGCGTGATTGAGGGGATGCTGAGCATCGTCGGTGTCTATCTCCTGGGACGAGACTTCTTCAGTCAACGGGTGGGAGTGTTGGCTGCCGGTATCTCCACCATCCTCTACGTCCATATTCACTTTAGCCGCGTCTCAGCCTACATGGATCCGCTCCCCTTCATGGTCTTCGGTCTCTACCTTCTCCTCCGAGGCTTGCGTAACG
>JADYZS010000244.1 GCA_020853075.1 Anaerolineae bacterium
GATGCCGAGCCTCATCTTCATGTTGTGGTGGGAAGTGCTGGGCGTGACGACTATCTTCTTCCTGGCGGGGATTGACGCTATATCGCCGGAATTGTACGAGGCAGCACGTCTGGATGGAGCCGATGAATTGCAGGTAGTCCGCTACGTCACTCTCCCCCTTCTGAAGAACACGCTGATCGTGTGGACGATCCTGAGAATCGGCGCCTTCGGAGTGGCGGAGCCCATGATTGCCCTCTGGGCTGGCGGCGCCGATGCGCCCCGTAGCGTATGGACATGGGCCTTCTATTCCTGGCTCATAGGTTTCAGAACGGGCAAATTGCCGGTAGGCTATGCCTCGGCCATTGGTTGGCTGGGGGCAACCGTCATGGTGGCGATGGCGTTGGTTGCGCGCCGGATCTTCCGTGAGGAACGCGCTTGAGAGGCAGGTATCTGAGCGGGCTTCCTCATAATATTTTACTCAACGCATGAAAGGCGATGATCGGATATGACGAGCAGAAATCAGGCTACCAGCATTACCCGGGGATGGGGTCATCTACTGTCGCGCTGGCCCATAGGGTTGCGCCACCTCTTCTTGTGGGCAGTGATTGTGATCATCATTCTCCCGTTTCTCTGGGTAGTCTTGATGAGCTTCAGGACCTATCAAGATTTCTCTCAGCTACCCCCCACCTTCTTCCCCAGGGTGTGGACGATCAATAACTACCTGACCCTATTCAGCAAGAACGTTCCCTTGATGAGTTTCTATCTCAATAGCGTCGTTATCGCAGCCATTACAGTCCCGGCTGTGGTTCTTATGTCTTCGCTGGCTGGGTATGGTTTTGCCAGGCTTCGTTTCCCTGGCAGGGATACGATCTTCTGGATTATGATCTCTACCCTGTTCCTACCCCTGGGTTTGCCGCGGCTCTTCACCATCTTTGAGTTGACCTGGAAGATGGGGCTTATGGACACCATCTGGGCCCTCATACTCCCTTATCTCTCCATGGGGTTGGTTGTCTATATCTTTATCATGCGCAACATCTTCCTGGAGATCCCTCAGGAATTACAGGATGCGGCACGTGTGGATGGCTGCTCTCCCCTGGGCGTCTTCCGGACGATCATGCTGCCACTGGCCGCGCCGGGCCTGGTCATGGTGGCTGTGCTCTACTTCCTGGCCGTGTGGGGTGAGTTCCTCCTGGCAGCCACCCTCACCTATGCCAAAGGGATGACGCTACCCGTTGCGCTTGTCGTGGCGACCTCCGAAACACAGGGAGATACCGTTCTAACCACCCTGGCAACCGCCTATATCCTGGCGATGATCCCGCCCCTTCTCATCTATTTGACGTTGAATCGCTATTTTCAGGCTGGTCTCGCACGCGGCGCGCTGAAATTCTAACTTCGGGGTTATATATCGTGAGGAGGTTCGGTGCTGATGACCAGGCGAGTTCGTATTGCCACTGTATCGTTCCTCTCGCATCCCTCACCCGTAGAGAACGTGGAGGCGGGTCTCAAGTGGATAGACGAGGCAGGAGAGCAGCGCGTTGACCTGATCGTGTTCCCTGAGGATTTCATCTATCATCAGACGAAGACGCCCATCGCGGAGCAGGAAGAGCCGGTTCCGGGGCCACTGACGGGACGGCTGGCGGCGCGCGCCGCCTACTGGAACATGAACGCCATCATCCCGACTACCGAGTGCGAGGATGGCCGCCTATACAACACCGCCGCGATCTTCAACCGGTGCGGGGAGGTGGTGGGGAAATACCGTAAGACCCACATCACCTTGTCGGAGATAGAGCGGGGTATCCGGCCTGGCATGGAACTGCCCGTCTTTGACCTGGATTTCGGAAAGGTCTCCATCCTCACCTGCTTTGACTTCTGGTTTCCCGAAATCTGCCTCGTCTATGCGCTGAAGGGAGCCGAGGTCATCTGCCTGGCCGATATGAAAACGGGGCCGTCGCTCTACGACATCATGTTGCGCTTGCAGGCGATGGCTGCTATCACCATGACCTACATCGTCCAGGCCCAATTCTCGCAGAAACCACCTTATGCCCCCTATGCCGGGCGTCACCGGACAGGCCGGGGATCTATCGCCGGGCCGGAGGGCATCATCCTCGCAGATACCGGCCACAAGCCCGGCCTGGCAGTCGCCACGGTTGACCTGGACGAACCGCGATTGACGAAGGATGCGGGCTATTACGGCGAGCGAGTGAACTTCAAGATGGCGCTGCGCAATTACCGGAGGCCCGAACTGTATGGAGAAATCGCGCGTCCGCGCTCAGACCATGACCGGATTGATGGCTTGACCAAAGAAGCATTGGACCGCGCCAGGATGGAGCAGGGCCTCCCACCGTATCCCGGCGTGCCCTTCTGGCCCAAAGAGACGCCCGACGACCCGGAAATCTTTCCGCCGAAGTAAGGAGGACTATGCAACGGCACGGACAACTCCTCGGCATCAAACCGGAGAAGCTGGAGGAATATAAGCGGTGGCACGAGGCCGTCTGGCCTGAGGTCTTAGCCATGATCCATGAGTGCAACATCCGCAACTTCTCCATCTATCATAAAGACGGGTTCCTCTTCGGCTATTTTGAATATGTCGGCAACGATTTCGCCGCAGATATGGCAAAGATGGCCGCCGACCCCAAGACCCAGGAGTGGTGGGCCATCCAGCAGCCGCTGCAATCTCCGCTCCCCACCCGCGCTCCGGGGGAGTGGTGGGCCGAGATGGAAGAGCTGTTCCATACGGACTGAAGCAAGCCCCATGTCAAGAGAGCTGCTTTAGCCTAAACAGCGTGTCTCAGCAAGACAAGTGCCGTTATCGTGCCAAGAGGATTGAGCGCGCAGGAAAGGTCAGGTCATGCAACCCATTGAGAGTCTAAACGACAAATTGGGCGATTTTTGGGGCAGGA
>JADYZS010000245.1 GCA_020853075.1 Anaerolineae bacterium
CAGGTAGTCGGTGAAGTCGTGGGTATCCCAGAATTCCGCCTCTTCTTCGCGCGTCGCGAATTCAGGAATCTTACTCTTCGTTTGTTGCTTCTCCAATTTTCTTACCTCCCGCCATCGCCTCCCGATAAAGGCGTCGCTCTTTGCGGCTCGCCGGTCGGGCCGTGACGATATAATAAACGTCTGGGCGTATCGGCTCCAGGACTATCGCCAGGGTACGTGCCCCGGCAGTTGTTCCGATAAGGAGGATGCGTCCCTTATGAGCAGTAAAGGTGAGTGCCCTGCCCTGGCATACCTCTTCCACCTCGTCGGGTGTGACATCGTGGCGTGCGATGTGAGCGATGTTCCAGGCGTCCCAAATGAGGCGGCGGATGAAAGGCACGGCTCTATTGTAATACAACGCAATGCAAATGTCAAGAAGGATGGGGAAGGTAACCGTTCAGACCTGTTGATTTCTCCGCCGGAACTACCGTAAAAACGGGGAGTGTGCTATCATTCACAGCGGGAGAATGACGAGGAGGAACGCATGGCAAAAGGCACAATTCTCGTCGTCGGCTCCGGCGGGCGCGAACATGCCCTGGCCTGGTCATTGGCGCGCTCGCCGGAAGCCGGACAGGTTTTCGTCGCGCCGGGCAACGCGGGTACCGCTGTACCGCCGAAAGTAGAGAACGTTCCCCTGCGGGCGGACGACCTGGCGGGCCTGCGCGATTTCGCCCTGGCGCGGCAGGTGGACATAACGGTCGTGGGGCCGGAAGCGCCCCTGGCCGCTGGCATCGTGGATGCCTTTCAGTCGGCGGGGTTGCGCTGCTTCGGCCCGACGCAGGCCGCGGCGCAGATTGAGTCCTCCAAAGCCTTCGCCAAGAGCCTGATGGTGGAAGCGGGCGTGCCAACGGCGCATCATGTAACTTTTACCGATTTCGCCGCGGCGCGCGACTACGTGCATCGCCAGGGCGGGCGGGTGGTGGTGAAAGCGAGCGGGCTGGCCGCGGGCAAAGGCGTGACCGTCTGCTCCTCTGTGGGCGAGGCGGAAGAAGCGTTGCATGCGGCGCTGGTGCAGAGGGCTTTCGGCGAGGCCGGCGAGACGGTGGTCATTGAGGAGCGGCTGGCCGGGCCGGAACTCTCTCTGTTGGGCTTCAGCGATGGGCGCACCCTCATCCCTCTGCTGACGGCGCGCGACCACAAGGCCGCCTACGACGGCGACCAGGGGCCGAACACGGGCGGCATGGGCGCGGTCTCGCCCGTGCCCGGCGTGGGAGACGTGGAGAGGCTGGCCGACCTGGCACTGCGCCCCATCATCGCGGCGTTGGCGCAGCGCGGCACTCCCTACATCGGTGTCCTCTATGCCGGGCTCATGCTGACGCGCGACGGGCCGCGCGTCCTGGAATACAACTGTCGCCTGGGCGACCCGGAGGCGCAGGCCATCCTGCCCCTGTTAGAGACAGACCTGTTGGGATTGCTGGACGACTGCCTGGCGGGGACGCTTGACCGGGTGCGCCTCGGCTGGCGGGAGGACGCGGCGGCGACCGTCGTCCTGGCGAGCGGCGGCTATCCGGGGGCCTATCGCACGGGGTTCCCCATCCGGGGTCTGGAGGCGGCGGGCGCGCTATCTGACGTGCTGGTCTTCCATGCGGGGACGAAACGGCAAGGTGATGGCGTGGTGACGGCGGGCGGGCGCGTCCTCAACGTGACGGCCTGCGGGGCGACGCTGCCAAATGCACTGGCGCGCGCCTACGAGGGAGTGGGGTGTATCTCGTTTGAGGGGATGCACTACCGGCGCGACATCGGGCATAGCGTGGCGCATTCTACAGTTTCTGATTTTACTGCTTGACATCCATTTGCTCCTGATATATGATGTGTTATACGACATCCTCTGTGATGTGTGAGGGAGAGCAATGGCACGATATTCTTTGAGTTTACCCACCCAGTTAAAACAACAGGCGGAGAAATGGGCAGCAGAGCAAGGCATCTCTCTCAACCAGTTCGTCTTGTGGGCCGTGGCCGAGAAAGTCGGGTCTCTAAGCCAGCAACTGGATGACCCGGCCTTTCTGCATGTCACCTACCGCCGTGGGGCCAGTGGGCAGCCGGTGCCGGTCTTGCGCGGCACCGGGATTCGTGTGCAGACGATAGTGGTAGCAACCCAACAGTGGGCCTTGTCTCCGGCCCAAATTGCTGTTGAGTACGACCTGACCGAGGCCCAGGTGAACAATGCCCTGGCCTTCTACGCGGCCCATCGTGCTGAGATTGACGCGGCCATCACTGCCGAGCAGGCGCTAGAGAATACTGGCGTCTGAGCCGCGGTTACATCAGCAGACGCGGCCTTGAACGCAGCCAGAACTGGCTGCGCCGGAATGAGATATTGAATACCGCTCAGGTGCTATTCTCGGAGCAAGGAACGCATGTCTCCTCTTACCTACCGTGATGCGGGCGTGAACATAGACGCGGGCAACCGCGCCGTGGAGTTGATGCGCGAGGCGGTACGCCGCACCTACGGCCCGGAGGTCATCCGGGGCATCGGCGCGTTCGGCGGCCTCTACGACGCATCGGCCCTGCGGGGGATGGCCGCGCCCGTGCTGGTCGCCTCCACCGACGGCGTCGGCACCAAGACCAAACTGGCCGCCTCCCTGGAGCGCTACGACACCGTCGGCCAGGACCTGGTGAACCACTGCATCAACGACATCCTGGTGCAAGGGGCGCGTCCCCTCTTCTTTCTGGACTATTTCGCCGCTGCCAAGTTAGACCCGAAGATCGTGGCTGAGGTGGTGGGGGGGTGCGCGGTGGCCTGCCGCCGGGCCGGATCTGCACTCCTGGGCGGCGAGACGGCGGAGATGCCGGGGGTGTACGCGCCGGGCGAGTTTGACCTGGCCGGGACCATTGTGGGCGTGGTGGAACGTGACCAGGTGATTGACGGCTCCACCGTCCAGGCGGGCGACGTCCTCATCGGCCTGGAATCCAGCGGCCTCCACACCAACGGCTACTCCCTGGCGCGCCGCCTCTGCGCCGGGCAGAACATGTGGATCTTTCGCATGGAGTTGGGGATGTCGCTCCTGGGCGGGCTTTTGGCGGTGCATCGCTCCTATCTCCCCCACGTGACGGCCTTGCGCGCGGCAGGGATTGAACTGCGGGGCCTGGCGCACATCACCGGCGGCGGCCTGGTGGAGAACGTGCCGCGCATTATACCGCCGGGCCTGGGCGTGGCGATTCGCCTCGGCTCCTGGCCCATCCCGCCTCTCTTCACCTGGCTGCAACGCGCGGGCAACGTGCCGGATGGCGACATGCGCCGCACCTTCAACCTGGGCGTGGGCCTGGTAGCGGTGATGCCGCCCGCGCAGGTGGACGCGGCCCTCACGGTCTTACGCGACCCTGCTCTCGCGGGCGACGCCTGGCGCATCGGCGAGGTCGTCCCGGGCGGTGGTGTCGCGTTTGTATGAAAAGGCATTCTCTCCCATGTCCTCACCTGATGCACTTATCCCCCTGGCCGTCCTCGTCTCCGGCCACGGCAGCAACCTGCAAGCGATCCTGGACGCTTGCGCGGCGGGGAGGCTCCCGGCGCGCGTCGCCGTGGTGGTCAGCAACCGGCGCGAGGCGTATGGGTTGGAACGGGCGCGGCAGGCGGGTGTCCCGGCCCTGTACCATCCCCTGAAACCGTACACCAGCGGCGGGCGCAGCCGCGCGGAATACGATGCCGACCTGGCGAACCTCTTGCAGCCATACAAGCCCGCGTGGGTCGTCCTGGCCGGGTGGATGCACGTCCTGAGCCATGCTTTTCTGCACCACTATCCGAACCGCGTGGTGAATCTCCATCCCGCGCTGCCGGGGCAATTCCCCGGTGTGGAGGCCATCGCCCGCGCCCACGCGGCCTACCAGAATGGCGAGATAGAGGGGACGGGCGTCATGGTGCACCTGGTTCCCGACGAGGCAGTGGACGCCGGCCCGGTGGTGGCGACGGCCCCGGTGCTGATCCTCCCCACGGACACCCTGGCCGACCTGGAAGCGCGCGTCCACCAGACGGAGCATGAACTGCTGGTGAGCGCGCTCTTGAGCCTGCTTAGCGGGAAAGGGTAACCACTCGCGAGGCGAATTGCTAAATAAAGTAGGGTGGTAGTTTCGCATAACCATTAATCCTAAACTAAAAACGTAAAGTAGAGCATGGAAGAGTGAGATGGCTATGCGAAGTGATGGGGCACAGGCGTAGAGGGAGCGCCTCCACACCAGAGCAGAGGGGGCGAGGAAAGGATAGGCAATCGGAGGGAGCGCACAACAAATGGGAACCCCAACGTCCTACTCAAACGAGACGGGGAGAAAGCAGGGAAGTGACCCCCGGCTGTCCTGGTTCCACAGGGGCCATGCCGTCCGCGGGGGGAAGGTGGCCTTCTGATGCCGCTCTCTATGAACGGTATCACGTTAAGTATACCGGTAGATAATCCGAACGACAGGAGCCCTCAGCCTGACATAATACGCGAAACAAGGGAACCCGCGCCGTTGGGTATCCCGCAAATGCGAGACTTACCGCTTTTCCGCCAGGCCGCACGCTCAGCGCACACGTGTCGCTTCCCCTTTGACCTGAGTTTCATATCCCCGCGCCACGTACTCCCCACCATCCCGCCAAGCCTCACCGCCCACCCGACCACGCAAACCAGGCCATTATGTCAATACCCGTCCACGTGGACGGCCTTTGACATAATGCACGATGGCCTCGCGCTCCGCACGCGAGGCCATGGCAGTTCACAACCATGCGCCACAAGCAAACGGGCAAAGGTTGTAGAGACGACCCGGCGGGTCGTCTCTACAACTGCATCCACATCATTTTGCTTTTTATAC
>JADYZS010000246.1 GCA_020853075.1 Anaerolineae bacterium
ATGGCCTTGGGTGAAGTCATGCTCCGCTTTGACCCCTACGACGTGCCGACGGCCCGCGCCACCGTAATGCGGGTCTTTCAGGGCGGTGGGGAAACCAACGTCGCTTGCGGTCTCGCCTACACCTTCCGCCTGCGCACGGCTGTCCTCACGGCGTTAGTGGATGACGACATCGGGCGCAATATCCAAAACCAACTGCGCACCGCTGGCGTGGACACGAATAAGATCATCTGGTTCAACACCAAGAACGACGGCTCCCGCTTCTCTACCGATCAGAAGGGCTCGTTGATGAACGGCATCAATATCACCTTCGCCGGTAAGGGCGTGATTCCTTCTGACACCCTCTACTATCGCGCCCATACGGCTGTCCGCGAGTTGCGGGAGGGGGATTTCAACTGGGAGGATTTGTTTGGAAAAGAAGGCGCGCGCGTGTTTAGTACGGGGGGCATCTACACCCTGATCTCCCCTACTTCTGCGGGCCTGGCCCTGGAAGGGGTGCGCAAAGCCAACGAGCACGGCACTTTCGTCGCTGCCGACCTCAACTACCGCTCCAAAGTGGAACCCAACAAGAACCGGGCGCGCGAGATCAACCGGCAAATCGCGCCCTATCTGGGGTTCCTGGTCGGCAACGACAGCGACCTGGCGGACGCGCTGGGCTACCAGATCAAAGGGGATCCCGATGCTCCTTTTGCCGAATGGGTGGAGTCCTACAAAGAGACGGTGCGGCAGGTGGCGAAGGATTACCCGAATCTGAGCCTGATCGGCACCCAATGGCGCGGGGCAACCAACGCAGACGTCATCAGTTGGGGCGGGGTTCTGTACGATACCGCTGCGGACAAGTTCTATACCGCGCCGTTGCGCCTTGACATCCCTATCGCCGACCGAACTGGCGGGGGTGATTCCTTTGCTTCGGGCGTGTTGGCCGCGTTGCTCAAAGGCAAAGACCTGGAGACTGCTGTGCAGTGGGGAACCGCGCACGGTATCCTGGTACAGGAGACGCCGGGCGACATCACGATGGTGGATGAGAAAGCGGTGCTGGCGGAGGTCAAGCGGGCGTTGGCCCGTGGCGGGGTGAGGGCGACGCGTTAGAGTTGCTTCCCCTTACGTCGGGCAAGGAGTCGTCCTTCCCGTAAGGTAGATAGCAGGTGCAGGTTCAGAAGCGCGCGTTAACTAATATTAACGCGCGCTTCGCGCGTTCTTAACCCGCATTTCGCGCGCGATTAAGCCGTTTCGGATAATCAGAACATCTCCTGTGCCGCTTGCAGCCCAGGTGTTTAAAGCGTCTTAACCGGGTAGTTAACGTACCTTAACAATAGAATAACGTCTCCTTAACCGATCCGAGGTAGCATATTGTGGTGGGCTATTCCTTTTCTCTATCAGGCAAGCGCGCTTCGCCATGCGTGCGCGGCGGCGCCATCCTGACTGCCGTTTCTTCTCCGGTGAAAATTCTACCCATCGCTCATCGTCCAGCCGTAATCCGCCCGAGGGGCTCCTGGTGGAGGGCCCTGGCCGCCGGTCTGTTTCTATTCAGCCTGCCGTGGTTGATCGCCGGTTGCGGCGCGCGGCAGGAAAATCCGGCTGACGGCTCTCCTACCACTGCGCAAGTCATTGAGAACAAAGGGTCCGATACTTTGGTGAATCTGGCTCTGGCGTGGGCCGAGACGTACATGCGGCTGCATCCCGACGTGCGCATCTCGGTGACCGGCGGCGGTTCCGGCACAGGTATCGCAGCGATGATTAACGGCACGGTAGGTATCGCCAACGCCTCACGAGAGATGAAAGCGGAGGAGATCGCCGCGGTGCAGGCCAAAGGCAAGTCGCCAGAGGAATTCATAGTTGCCAGAGATGCCATTGCTGTGGTGGTCAACCCCTCTAACCCCGTGAATGGTCTAACCTTACAACAGATCTCCGACATCTACACAGGTAAAATCACCCGCTGGAGCGACGTGGGCGGCGACAATCGCCCCATCGTTCTCCTCTCGCGCGAGTCAAATTCCGGCACCTACGTCTATTTTCTGGAGAACGTGATCCGGTTGGGCGACGGTAAGAGCCGCCTTCTTTTCCATCCTGACACCCTTCTCATGCCGTCATCTGAAGGAATCAGTGCCGAAGTGCGGCAGAACCCCAATACTATTGGCTACGATGGCCTCGGCTACGTCACACCGGATCAGAAGGTGGTGGCCGTGGCCCGTGATGGCAATAGTCCCTACGTTTTGCCCAGCGTAGAAACCGTCAACGATGGTTCCTATCCCATCTCGCGTCCACTCTACATGTACACGTCCGGCGAGCCGTCCGACGCGGTCAAGACCTATCTGGAGTGGATACTGCGCGATGGGCAAGCCCTGGTATCTGAACTGGGGTTCGTGCCATTGCGCCAGTAAGAACGGCGTCAAAAACAAGACCGGGAAGGCAAACCAGTCCTTATGCTTATTCCTACTCGCCTGGCGAGGCTCCGGAAAATCCGTCGGCCCAGGTCATCGTCGGTATCTTGGGGCCGCTGGACGGAATTCCTCATAGAATCCCTCATCAGGATACTGGGGCTCTCTACCATCGGCTTCGTCCTCCTTATCTTCCTCTTCTTGCTCAAAGAGGGGGTGCCGGTATTTCTGAGGGTGACGCCTGCCAACCTGTTCGGCGCACGCTGGTACCCTACTTTTGACCTGTTCGGCACGATGCCGTTGTTGCTCGGTTCGGTTCTGGTGACCGTAACGGCAATCGCCATCGCCCTGCCGCTCGGCGTGGCGACGGCGGTTTTCGTGCGCGAAGTCGCGCCGGGATGGGCGCGCGAAATTCTGAAGCCGATGATTGAAGTCCTGGCAGGGATCCCTTCGGTGGTGCTCGGCTTTTTCGGGATGACGCTGGTTGCCCCCTTGATACGAACAACCCTAGGGGCGCCCACTGGCTTGACAGCCTTTACCGGCGCGCTGATCCTGGCCTACATGTCGCTCCCCACGATTATCAGCGTGGCCGAGGATGCCCTGGACGCGGTGCCCAAATCCTATCGGGATGCCGGGCTGGCCATGGGCGCGACCCAATGGCAGACGATCTGGCGTGTGGTGGTGCCCGCTGCCCGCTCAGGCATCATCACTGCCGTGATGCTGGGTATGGGGCGCGCCATCGGCGAAACGATGGCTGTGATGATGGTCACCGGCAATGCCGCGCGTCTGCCCTTGAGCCTGGATGCCATCTTCCGCCCGGTCCGCACGATGACGGCCACCATCGCCGCGGAGATGGGCGAAGTCGCCCAGGGGAGTACTCACTACCATGCCCTCTTCGGCATCGGCATCATTCTCTTCCTGGTGACCTTCGTCATCAACCTGGTGGCTGCCCCTGCGATTTTTGCGAAGCGCAGGCGCGGTGGTTTGCGCTGATGAACCGATTCCTGGAGCAACGAGTGGGTTTCGCGATGCTCAGCCTGGCCGCGCTGGCGGTCGTGGCTCCGATTCTGCTGGTGATCGGCGCTATCGTTGTCCGGGGCATCGGTGCGATCAACTGGGAGTTTCTGACCGCCGTGCCCCGTTCCGGCATGAAGGCCGGCGGTATTTTTCCGGCTATCGTTGGCACGTTGGTGCTCATACTGGGAACGTCGTTGGCGGCTATCCCGATTGGCGTCGGGGGCGCAATATACTTGTCCGAATATGCCCGCGACACCTGGCTCACCCGTGCCATCCGGCTCGCTATTGTCAACCTGGCCGGGATCCCATCGGTCGTCTATGGCCTGTTTGGCCTGGGGCTGTTCGTTCTCTTTTTGCAGTTCGGCACATCCATAGTGGCCGGTTCGCTCACGTTGGCGATCATGACGCTTCCCGTGATTATCAGCACTGCCGAGGAAGCACTGCGTGCCGTGCCAACCGAGTTTCGTACGGTCAGCGCCAGCCTGGGCGGAACGCGCTGGCAGGGTATCCGGCGCGTCGTACTACCGCAAGCGTTGCCCGGCATCATCACTGGCGTTATTCTGGGGCTGCTGCGCGCGGCAGGCGAAACCGCTCCCATCCTCTTCACAGTAGCCGCCTTCTTCCTGCCACGACTGCCTCAATCTGCCTTTGATCAGACCATGGCGCTGCCGTACCATCTGTACGTAATCAGCACGCAGGTGCCGGGGATGCCGCCGCAAATCCAATACGGCACAGCGTTGGTATTGCTCGCACTCGTTCTCTCCCTGAACGTCATAGCAACTATGATCCGCAGTTCTTTCCGGCGGCGACGGCAATGGTAAGTGTGAAAGCGATCAACAGCGAGTTCTGATCCCAATGCCAGAACAACAGAATCCGAAAATCAACATCCAGGACGTTACTTATGAGTACGATGATGGCAAGCCGATCCTCCGCCACGTGACGTTGGATGTCACGGCCCATGCCATCACTGTCTTCTTTGGCCCGGCCGGTAGCGGCAAGACGACTCTGCTGCGCCTTATCAATCGCCTCAACGATTTGGTGGAAGGCTCCCGCATGTCGGGAAAGATTCTCCTGGATGGGCGAGACATCTATGCCCCAGGCTCCAACGTCCCTGAGTTGCGACGGCGCGTAGGGATGGTGTTTGCTTTACCTCTGCCACTTCCCGGCACTATCCGGGAGAACGTTACCTATGGCCCACAACTGGCCGGAGTGCGCGACCGCGTGCGGTTGGAAGAGGTCGTGGAGCGTAGTCTAACCCAGGCTGCGCTGTGGGACGAGGTGAAAGATCGCCTGGACACTCCGGCGACCTCCCTCTCCGGGGGCCAGCAGCAAAGGCTCTGTATCGCGCGCAGCCTTGCTCTGAAACCGGACGTCCTGCTTCTGGATGAGCCGACCTCCGGCCTGGACCCCATATCTACCGCCAAAGTGGAGGAAACCCTTTTTCAGTTGCGCGAGCATTACACGATCATTGTCATTCCGCATAGCGTCCAACAGGCCGGGCGTGTGGCTGACTATACTGCTTTCTTTCTGATGGGCGAACTCATTGAATACGGCACCGGCACGGCTCTTTTCACGTCGCCTCGTGACCGGCGCACCGAAGATTACGTTACAGGCCGCTTTGGCTAGCGCTTTGTATTATGAGACAAGATGGCACAACCACCCACTAAGATACAGGTAGAGCATCTCTACTTTGACTACGGTAGCAAGACCGCCCTTACCGATGTCTCCATTGACATCGCCAGGCAGAGGATCACGGCGTTGATCGGGCCGTCCGGCTGCGGGAAATCTACCTTCCTGCGCTGCCTAAATCGGATGAACGACACGATTCCCAACACCCACGTAAGGGGAAAAGTGCTGCTGGACGAGCAAAATATCTACGCGCCCGGCACGAACGTGGTGGAACTGCGCCGGCGGGTGGCGATGGTGTTTCAACGCCCTAACCCTTTCCCGCAATCCATATTTGACAACGTGGCTTTTGGGCCGCGCGTGTTGGGATTGGCTAAGAACGCCAATTTGTTCCAGACCATAGAGGAAAGCCTGCATAGCGCCGACCTGTGGGGCGAAGTGAAAGACAACCTCAAGCAAGACGCGCTGACGCTTTCATTGGGCCAGCAACAACGGCTCTGCATCGCCCGCGCGTTGGCGATACGCCCGGCTGTTATCCTGATGGACGAGCCATGCTCGGCCCTTGATCCCATTGCGACGCTCAAAATTGAGGAGTTGATGCAGGAACTGAAGCAGGAGTACACCATCGTCATCGTCACGCACAACATGCAACAGGCTGCCCGCGCGTCTGACTATACGGCCATGATGATGCTGGCTGCAGGAACGCGGTCGGGGACCGTCATAGAGTTCGGCGAAACGAAAAAGATCTTTACGAACCCCCGCGATAAGCGCACCGAGGATTACATCACCGGCCGTTATGGGTAGGCACGACAAGGAGAGGAAAGACATGCACGCCCGCGAGACTTATGAGCGAGAGTTGGCCCGGCTGCGTGAAGACCTCCTGGCGATGGGGAGCGAGGTGCAACGCGCCATCTCGCGCTCTATCATCGCGCTAGATGACCGCGACGTGGAGCTAGCCCGCAGCATCATTGCCGAAGACGAGGTTATCAACGATCACCGCTTCCGCATTGAGACGGCTTGCCATGGCATCATGGCGACGCAGCAGCCTACGGCGCGCGATTTGCGGGTCTTGATCGCCGCGCTCATGATCGCCGTGGACCTGGAGCGGATGGCCGACCATGCGAAGGGGATCGCCAAGACGGTTACCCTGACGGCGCGTGAGCCTTCCTTCCCCCCGGCTCCCGATCTTCACCGCATGTCTGACTCGGTGCGGCGGATGTTGGATCAGGGGCTTCAGGCTTTCGCCGAGACCGATGTTGAGCTGGCGCAGCGCGTGTGCGCCTCTGATGACGAGATAGACCATCTGTACAAACAGTTCTTCAACGTGATGTTGAGTTACATGCTGGAAGACCCTCGCAGCATCACCCGCGCCACCTATTTGCTCTGGATCGCGCACAACCTGGAGCGCATTGCCGACCTGGCTACGAACGTGAGCGAGCGTGTGATCTACTACGCCACAGGTCACATGCAGGATACCAACTTCTGATCCCCAACCACAGCAGAGGGAGCGACACAAGAATTGTCGGTGAATGGTTCCCAAACCCTAAAGGTCTTTCAGCCCTTTAGGGTTTCTGCATAGCCCACTCCATTCTGAGATGCACCCCATGCCACCATGCCACCAGTCGTTTAGACAAACAACCGATAAGGTTGTATAATCGCGCAGAGGCGGACAATTCATCGCACATTCAAGGAGATCGGGTTCATGATACTCCCCTCGTTTCGCCTCGATGGTTGCATTGCCGTAGTCACGGGAGCGGGGAGCGGCATGGGGCGCGCCTTCTCTATCGCCCTGGCCCATGCGGGAGCAGACGTCGTCATTACAGAACTCCCCGGTAGAGAAGCCAACGCTTGCGAGACCGCCGAAGAAGCGCGAGCCGCCGGTCACCGGGTCCTCACGGTTCCTCTTGACGTGACCCAAACTGCGTCCATCCACGAGATGGTGAATAGGGTGCTGGCTGAATGGGGGCGAATTGATATACTCGTCAACAACGCGGGGGTGAACATCCTGCAATATGCCGTGGACGTCACGGAGGAGGCCTGGAATTTCATCGTAGATACCGACCTGAAAGGCCTCTTTTTCTGTTCCCAGGCGGTAGCCCGGCATATAATCCAACGGGGGGGCAGAGGCAAGATCATCAACATCGCCTCGCAGGTCGGGCTGGTAGGTTACGAGCAGCGGCCCGTCTATTGTGCGGCGAAAGGGGGCGTGGTCAACCTGACTCGTGTGTTGGCTTTGGAGTGGGCTCCGTACCGTATCAACGTCAACGCGGTGGCGCCGACGGTGGTGCGGACGCCTTTGGTGGAGAAACTCCTGCAAGACAAGGCCGTGCTGGAAGATACCCTGCGTCGTATCCCCCTGGGGCGCGTGGCAGAGGTGGATGATATTACCGGAGCCGTCGTCTTTCTTGCCAGCCCTGCATCGGATTTCGTTACCGGCCATACCCTGGTCGTGGATGGAGGCTGGACGGCGATGTAGGCGCAGTCTGGTGCAATGATGATGCTGTAAGCAGCATCATCTTGCCGAACGCGATACTCGGTCCTCCCTCAACTTATGATTACAATGCTACCAGGAGATGATCATGATCACGGAAGCAGAACTTGCCAGGTTGCGCCATCTCGCGGCTACTATGCGTTGGCGAATCGTTACCATGATGGGCGCCAGCAAAGTGCATCATTTCGGCGGGTCGCTCTCCTCGGTTGACATCATCACGGCGCTCTATTTCCGAAAAATGCGCTATGACCCCAACAACCCTCGTTGGCTTGAGCGAGATCGCTTCGTCATGAGCAAAGGCCACTCAGTACCTGCTCAGTACACGGCTCTTGCCATGCTCGGCGTGTTCCCGGTTGAGGAGTTATCCACTCTGAAACGTCTGGGGAGCCGCCTGCAAGGGCATCCTGCTATGCACACTATCCCCGGTCTGGAGGCGTGCACGGGTGCTTTGGGCGAAGGTCTTTCGTATGCGAACGGCATTGCGCTGGCCGGGCGCATCCTTGGGCTCTCGTACCGGGTATATTGTCTGATCGGCGATGGCGAGTTGCAGGAGGGACAGGTTTGGGAGGCCGCGATGACAGCAGCCAAGCACTGCCTCGCTAACGTGACCGCCATCATTGATCGCAACCGCTTGAAGGCAATGGATGAGGCTGCGTGCAGCAAACAGATGGACCCGCTGCCGGAGCGCTGGGCCAGTTTCGGCTGGGCCGTGGCGGAGATAGATGGTCACGATATGGCGGCGATCTGTAACACGCTGGACTGGAGCGATGGGCAGTCACAACCCTCTCTGATCATTGCGAATACGGTCAAGGGGAAAGGGGTATCGTTCCTGGAAGGCCAGGCGGGATTCCACAACGCCGCCATTGATGAAACGCAGTATCAGAAGGCCGTGCGCGAGTTGGAATCTGCGCTGGCTGCGCAGGGAGAAAACGTACGATGAGCAAAATGACCGAGACCCGGTTTGCCTACGGCGAGGCGCTGCTGGAACTGGGCGCACAGCGGCCAACGGTAGTTGCCCTGGACGCAGACCTGTACAAATCAACGCGTACCGTGTTATTCAGGGACGCGTACCCTAATCGCTTCGTGGATGTCGGCATCTCTGAGTCTGATATGGTTAGCACTGCTGCCGGCATGGCTGCTACCGGCCTCATTCCGTACTGTAACAGTTTTGCGATTTTCATTACCGGCGTCTGTTACATGCCGATCCGCACGCAGATCGCATACCCCTCTTTGCCGGTCAAGTTAATCGGTTCCAGCGCGGGCCTCACGCAAGGGCCGGACGGGGCAAGCCACCAGTCCCTGGAGGATATTTCCCTCATGCGGGGTCTGCCGAACATGGTTGTTGTCTCACCGGCCGATGATGTAGAGACACGACAGGCGACCTTTGCCATCGCCGATTGGCCTGGCCCCGTCTATATGCGCCTGGGTCGCTATCCGGTTCCCCGCCTGTTTGATGGGGGATACCATTTTACGATAGGCAAGGCAACCACCATGCGAGAGGGTGGCGACGTCGCCATCTTCGCAACCGGCCATACGGTCTGTAAGGTCCTGGACGCCGCCGACCTGCTGGCCCGCGACCACATTGAAGCTCAGGTTATCAACGTCTCTACGATCAAGCCGCTGGATCACGAGGCGGTGCAGGCAGCAGCGGCGCGGGCGCAGCTCCTCGTGAGCGTTGAGGAGCATAGCATCATCGGTGGCCTGGGCAGCGCTATCGCCGAGACGGTCTCAGGGATCGCCCATGCTCCGCGCCTCCTGCGTCTCGGCGTACACGATCAATTCGGAGAATCGGGGCTGGCCGATGAGTTGCTGGAGAAGCACCGGCTTACCGGCAAACTCATTGCCGAGGATATCCGGCAGGCGTTGCCCTAGCAGATCGCCAGGCAAGCGGTATGGCTGTGTCAAAGTCCGCCATCGGATAAAATCCGACGGCTGTGCGTTCGTACCAAGCCCGCTCTGCGGGCTTCCTAGCCGGTTGCCGCCGGTTTCCAGCCGACGGCAACGCCTCAGAGAAACAAGATCGGTACCTAGACCCTGACAGAATGTTGCCCGTCCCTGTGGAACTTGCTACCCATCCTGCAACCTTTTGGCACCGCCTGCAGGTGCTGAGAGGACTTCTGCCGCTACTGGCCGTTCTCGTGATCGCGGGCTCAATCGGTTGGGGCTATAGCCAATCGGGCGCCGTGGTCACGTTAACGGTAGACGGCCAGGTAGAGAAGGTGCGCACGCACCGCGCCACCGTTGGCACTCTGTGGGATGACATCGGTTTAACCCTGGGGCCGTTGGATCGGCTATCGCATGATAGTAGCGCACCTCTGACACCGGGCATGAACGTCACGGTCCAGCGGGCTCGTCACGTTGTCATTGAGGCGGATGGGCGAACGCAAGAGATCTCCACGTGGAATGAGACGATACGGGATGTGCTGGCGGCTGCTCATATCGGTGTGAATCCCTATGACCAGTTGTGGTTAGATGGCACCCCGGCCGGGCTGGATACTATCTTGCCTCCTGTCGCCTTTCGTTCTTCTTCTACTCCACATTTTCCCTTGGGGCGTTCCTGGGTTGGCAGAGAACCTGTTCCCGTCGCCCTCAAAGTGCGCCGCGCTGTGCCGTTGACCGTGCAAGATGCCGGGACGCCGTTCACGCTTTATACCACCGCGTCAACCGTGGGTGAGGCGTTGCGCGCGCAAGGCATCATCCTCTACCTGGGCGACGCGGTGGAGCCGAGCCTGGGCGTTCGCGTCAGCGCCGGGCTGCACGTGGTCATCCAACGTTCAAGGCCTGTCGTGTTGGTGGCCGATGGCCGTACCCTGCGCACGCGCACTCGCCAGACGACGGTGGGCGATGCCCTGGCGGAAAAGGGGATCGCCGTGGCCGGGCTGGATCGCGTGACGCCGGCTCTCTCAGAACCGTTGGGCGACAACACCACGGTGCGCCTGACCCGTGCGCGGGAGGCCATTGAGATTGAACAGGACGTCGTTCCCTATGACACCATCCTCGCGCCCGACGACAATCTGGAGATTGACCGTCAACAAGTCTCTCAACCGGGCGCAGAAGGCATCACCAATTGGCGTTATCGGGTCCTTTACGAGGACGGCCAGCGTGTCAGTAAGACGTTGGAAGATACCTGGGTGGCGCAAGAGCCGATGACGCGCGTCATCTCGTATGGCCGCAAGATCGTCATCCGCGAGTTAGCAACGTCTGAAGGAACGTTCCAATACTGGCGAAAGGTGCGGATGCTGGCGACCTCTTATTCGGCTTCTACTGCGGGTGTATCACCTACCAACCCCCATTATGGCTATACCAGGCTCGGTCTTCTGATGCGCGGCGGTATCGTTGCAGTGGACCCTCGCGTCGTCAATCTGGGGTCAAGCGTGTACGTGCCGGGTTATGGCTCCGGTTTTGTGGGCGATACGGGGGGAGCGATCCTCGGGCGCCGTATTGACCTGGGCTATGATGAGGACAATCTAATCAACTGGTATCGTTGGGTGGACGTGTACTTGCTGGCTCCCCCGCCGCCCTCTTACCAGATCCGGTATCTGCTGCCGAACTGGCCGCGCGAGCGATAGGAGAACGGAAAGCCGCGCGGCGTTTGCGGCTGTCAGGTTCGGATGCTATAATGGGACCTTGGATGCCAGGCGCACGTCGGCTGTGGCTATGGCAGCAAGAGAGGAGATCGCTGAGGAGGGCATTTTGCAGGAAAGCCGGTTGAGCAGCATTGCAGACGCTCCACCCCTGCCGCGGGAGGCAGTAACCTCGCGACCTGCGGCAGCGATTCGTTGGAAAGCCTGGACACCACGTTTGCTGGTCGGCGCCATCGTGCTGGCAGCCCTGGCGTTGCGCCTGTTCAACGTCAACTGGGATGACACTCACCACGTCCATCCTGATGAACGCTGGATCATGATGGTCGCGACGGACCTGCGTTGGCCGTCCAACTGGCTGGATGCGCTGCGCCAACCCCACAACACGCAGATCAACCCGGTGTTTGACTTCCAGGAGAGCAGGGCCAAAGGCACTAACGTCACTCGCCATTTCGCCTACGGCCATCTCCCTCTTTACCTGTTGATGGCCGTTGCCAGCCTGCTACAGTCGCTCGGTTCGCTGGCGAAGGCAATTGGGCTGCCCGCCGATTGGGTCAGGTTTCTGGCGCAAGCGCCCTCTTATGACGGCTACCCCCTGGTCGGGCGCATCATTTCGGCCATCCTGGATACAGGAACCGTCTTTCTAGTCTATCTCCTGGGCAAGCGCACCTATGGCCGCGCGGCCGGCATCCTCGCCGCTGCCTTCAGTGCCTTCACCGTCACTCAGATTCAGTTAAGCCACTTCTACGCCTTTGACCCCGTGGCGACCTTCTTCATCATCCTCTCCGTCTATGGCGGGGTGCGCATGGTGCAGGAGGGGAGGGCGCGCGATGCGCTCCTGACCGGCATGGCCGCGGGCCTCGGTATCTCCTCCAAGTTCAGCGCTCTGCCCATCCTGGCTCCCTTCATCGTCGGCGCGGCCTATTGGGGGTTGAAGGGGCGTCGCTCTGGGCTGGAGGGGCAGAACGGCAGCGATTCTGCTGCCGCTAGCGCGCTGGCTTATCCGCCCCTGGCACGCGCCCTGCAATTGTTCCTAATCGCCGCTATGGCCGCATTCCTGGCCTTCGCCATCACCTCTCCTTTTGCCATCCTGGACTGGAAGGCGTTCCGGCAATCGGTCATAGAGGAGCAGGGCGCGATGGTGCGCGGCATCGCGGATTTCCCCTTCACCCGGCAGTACCGGGGCACCGCTCCTTTCCTTTACAACATTGAACAACAGGTGCGCTGGGGTATGGGGTGGCCCCTGGGCATCGTCGCTTTCATCGGCTTCGCTTGGGCCGTCGTGCGCGCCCTACTGCGCAAAGCGAGGGTGGAAGAGTGGATTATCCTCGCCTGGGTCGTGCCCTATTTTGGCTTGACCGGCCTCTTCATGGTCAAGTTCATGCGCTACATGCTCCCCGTCGTGCCCCTCTTTTCGCTGTTCGGTGCCGGGATGCTCGTCCTCGCCTGGGAGTGGGCCAGGACAAGGCGGCTGCCCGCCACCGAGACCGCGCCTGAATCATTGCCAGAGGAGCCTTTGGCAGAGCCGCCGGCCGCGGCGGTGAGACTGCTGCCAGTGTTGGACGTGGGGAGATTCAAACCGGCCATCGCACGCGCCGTTCCTATCGTCGCGGGTGTAACCCTTGTGGGCTCAATCTTGTGGGCCCTCGCCTTTGTTGCCATCTATACTCGTTCGCACACCTGGATCCAGGCTTCGCGGTGGATATATCAAAACGTGCCTGATGGCAGCACGCTGGTGTGGGAACTCTGGGATGACCCGTTGCCGCTATCGCTGCCGGAACCGCGCGCGAATTCCGGCGAGCGGGGTTACAAGGTCGTGAGCTGGGGAGCCGTTGAAGAGGACACGGCACAGAAGTTCCAGATCATGAAGGACACCATGCGCCAGGCAGATTACCTCACCTTCTCCAGCAAGCGCATCTACGGCGCGGTGGATAACCTGCCTCGCCGTTACCCCATGGCCGTCAAATACTATGAGTTACTATTCGCGGGCAAGTTGGGTTACGAACTGGCCGCGGAGATAACCTCTTATCCTACGCTTGGTCCCTTTGTGTTCCCAGACCGGGACGCGGACGAATCCTTCACCCTCTACGACCATCCGCGCGTCCTCATCTTCCGCAAGGTGCGCGACCTGAGCGACGAGGAGTGGCAGCAACTCCTGGGGAACCTGTGGCAGAAAGCGGTTCCGGGCGACACGGGCCCGGCGTCCATCCTTGAGCGCATCCCTCTGCCCGGACTCTCCTCGCCAAACGCACGGCGTGAACCGGCGCCGTCACCGGCATCACGGCTGCAAGGTAGCAAGACGCTTCTCCTGGATCGGCCGGTAGATACGCTCCCTGTGGTGAACGATTTTCGTTGGAATCCGCTCGCCAGCACGACCATCGGGGCGGTTGTCTTCTGGTGGCTGGCCGTCTTCCTGATCGGCCTCATCGCCTGGCCGCTGACCTACATCGTTTTCGGTAATCTGCGGGATCGCGGCTACGTCTTTGCGCGCGGCCTGGGTATCCTGATCATCGCGTATATCAACTGGCTCCTGGCGAGCCTGCGTCTGATGCGCAACGCGCTGCCGACGCTCCTCCTGGCAGCTTTGCTGGTGGCTGTGTGCTCTGGCGTGCTCTTGCGGCGGCACTGGCCGGAGATGCGCGCGTTCTTGCGGGCGCAACGCGGGCTCCTCCTGGTGAGCGAGGCGGTCTTCAGCGGCGCGTTTCTCTTCTTTGTGCTCATCCGTCTAGGTAATCCTGACCTGTGGCAGCCCTGGAACGGTGGCGAGAAGTTTATGGAGTTTGCCTTTCTCAATGCCATCCTCAGGAGCCCTTATTTCCCGCCCTATGATCCCTACTTTGCCGGTGGGTACATCAACTACTACTATTACGGGCAATACGTCGTCGCCACCCTCATCAAACTGACGGGCATCACACCCTCCGTTGCCTTCAATTTGGCGATCCCTACCCTCTTTGCCCTGACCTTTGCCGGCGCGTTTAGCATCGTGTATAACCTGGCCCCTGCGCAGCCTCGCGCGGCGGCCCAGAAGCCAGACCAGGACGCGGAGGGCGGCACGACGGCTATTGCCAGGCAGCGTCCCTTCTGGCTGCAAGGGGTAGGTCTGGGCCTGGTGGGTGGGGCGTTCGTCGTCCTGCTGGGCAACCTGGACGCCTTCGGCCAGGTGCTGCGCGGCCTGGGAAGTATCGGTGGAAGCCAGTTCCGCAGCCAGATTCCTCTCCTTCAGCCCATCGTGCGCGCCGTGCCGGGCTTTGCCAAGATGCTGGGGTCGGGACACCTGCCCGACTACGACTTCTGGGCTCCCAGCCGGGTCATCCCCTATACGATCAATGAGTTTCCATATTGGAGTTTCCTCTTCGCCGATCTCCACCCCCACATGATCGGCATTCCTTTCACCATCCTTTTCATCGGGTTAACGCTGAACCTGGTGCTCGGCTACGGCACGCGGGTAGCAGGCGAAGGGCGATTGGAGGGCGCAATTGGTTTGTTGGTGCTTCCCCTTGCCCTCGGCGCGCTGGCGACCATCAACACCTGGGACTTACCGACCTATCTTGGCCTGGCCGTCCTTGCGTTCCTCGTGCGGGAATATCGGGGACGCGGTACCCTACGCATCGTCCCCGTCGTCAATTTTGTAGTGGGTCTGGGAGTCCTGACCTACCTTCTCTACTATCCTTTCTTCCGCTATTACGTCGCCATCGGGTCCAGCGGCATCGGCCTTGTGAAGACGCGCGACGAGGTAGGGCGCTGGCTCAACATGTGGGGCTTCTTCTTCTTCCTCGCTGCCGGTTTTGTGCTGGTTGAACTGCGCAGGCCGGGCGCACGCCTGGCGGTGCTGCGTTGGCTCCGCCTCCTGGTGCAGCGTTGGGAGACGATGCCGAGGCTCTTGTCGCGGCACAGGCTCCTCGTGCGGCAGGTCTCTTCCGCGTATGTTTT
The DNA here is from genome assembly GCA_020853075.1 of Anaerolineae bacterium. Classification (GTDB taxonomy): domain Bacteria; phylum Chloroflexota; class Anaerolineae; order JADYZS01; family JADYZS01; genus JADYZS01. The sequence continues at coordinate 15,021 of JADYZS010000246.1, forward strand.
AGGGCGCTGGGCACTCGGTGGCGTGCTCATCCTGGTAGCCGTGGCGCTGATCCTAAAGTACACCATTGTCGCCCTGCTCCTATTGCCGCTGGCCGGCGCGGCGATTCTTTTGCTCCGGCGTGACGCCACAGCGGAGAACCTCTTCACCACGATGCTGATCTTCACGGCCCTCCTGGTGGCTGCGGGTGTCCAGATCGTCTTCTTGCGAGATTTCCTGCAGGGCGGCGAATACTACCGCATGAACACCCTTTTCAAGTTCTTCATTCAGGTTTGGGTGTTGCTAGGGATCGGCACGGCGGCGGCGTTGCCGCGCATCTTCGCGGGTATCAACCGCTGGCGCCGCGCCTGGCGCGGCGGTTGGGTAGGGGTCTTCGGCGCTCTCCTGGTCGCGAGCCTGGCGTTTCCCATTCTGGGGACGCCCGCGCGTCTGGACGATCGTTTCCCCGGCCCGCGCCCGGTAACGGGCACATTGGACGGCATGGCCTTCATGACAGTAGGGACCTATAATTGGCCTGATGGTAACACGCCCATCCACCTGAGATACGATTACGACGCGATCCAGTGGCTGTTGCAGAACGTGAAAGGTTCACCTGTGGTGGCCGAGGTGGCCGCTTCCTGGTACAACGTCAATGGCAAAGACATGGGGGTAGATTACTACCGCGCCGGGGGGCTGCGGGTATCGTCTATGACAGGCTTCCCCACTTTCATCGGCCAGCATCAAGGCGAGCAACGCTATGACTTCCAGACCGGCCAGCGGGAGAACCTGGCGCGCGAGTTTTTCCAAGCGCCGGATGAAGGGCGTACCTGGCAGCTGATCAATGAGCTGCGCGTCGGTTACATCTACGTCGGGCAATTGGAGCGCCTGGTTTTTGTGCCTGAGACTCTCAGCAAGTTTGACCGCATGGTTCAGGCAGGGCAGTTGCGCGTGGCCTATCGCAACGACGGCGTGACGATCTACGCGGTGGTGAAGCAGTAATTCGTGGGGCAGGGATTGTCGCTGCTTCGCCACGATGCCGGTATCAACCTCGCTGCCGACGCGTGTAATAATATTGTCGGAGGCGCGTCTTAACTGATGATAAGGCCGGGAGCATCATGGGCGACGACTTCGGCGAACTATACAGCGCCTATTTGCCCCGGGTTCTGAACTTTATGCGGGTGCGGGTGGGCGATACAGGCCTGGCAGAAGACCTTACCGCCACCGTGTTTGAGCGAGCGTTTGCCCACCAGCGCGCACTGCGGACGGAGGAGGCTTTCGCGGGCTGGCTCTTCCGCATCGCCCGCAATACGCTGGCCGAGCACTTTCGTCGCCGGGGCCGGCGCGGAGACGCGCTTCCTTTAGACGATGCGTTAGAATTTCCCACCGATACGCCGGAACCGGAAGAGTTGGTGCATCGCCGGGAAGAATTGGAAAGATTGGTAGGTGCTCTACGCACCTTGTCTCAGCGCGAACAGGATATTGTGACGCTTCGCTTTGTGGCCGGCCTGACGAACCGGGCGGTGGCACAAGCCATGCACTTGAGCGAGGGGAACGTGGCGGTGATCCTCTATCGCGCGCTGCGCCGCCTGCGTGGGCAATTGGGTGAGCGAGATGGGTGACAGGGATGAGCGCAAAGCAGCCTGGGACCTCTCTCAGTTGCTAGACGAATGGCTGACGTCAGGCGGCGGGGCAAAGGTTGCTGCGCCAGAAGAGTCTCAGGCTCTCCTGAAGACGGCGCAGCGCCTGGCGCAGTTGCCTGCCTTGCTGCCGCCACCGCGCCCCGCTATCGTGCAGCGCGTGTTATCCACCCGCCGGCCCGCATCCTACTACTCGCCGCGTCGCAACGGCTGGTTGCGGTGGCGCCCCGCTTTTGCCGCCGGGTTCGCGGTCATTGTATGTCTAGTGGTTGCACTCATCCTGCCTCCCAGCCGCGCGGTGCTGGCCGAATGGATGGCGCGTATCTCGTTGGGGCGCCTGGCGGTGGTCGTCACGCCTGAGCAGCAGCCCGCCTTGCCGGTGCAGGCGGTGGAGCAGAGGCTCGCCGATATGGATGAAGCGCGAGCCGTGATGCCCTTTAGCCCGTTAGTGGTGACACGCGTGCCCGCAGGGTATGCGCTCCGTTCTCTGACGGCAGTCACCTTTCAGGGGATGCCAGAGTGGGTGCCGCAACCTTTCTATCTGGAAGCAAACTATGGGCCGGAAGGCGAGGACGTGCGGGACTACTACCTGACGGTGCGCCAGTTTGCCGTTTCCTTCGGCCCGAATAGAGAAGTGAACCGGCTCGGTTTCCATCCCCAGGAGGTAGTACGCTTGGAAGAGGTGAAGGTGGGAGAGGAGCCTGCCGTACTGGTAGAGTTGGGAATGACCAGGTCGCCCCTGCGCGAGCTAATCTGGCAACACGAAGGTCTGGCCATTGAGTTCACGAGCCGGGTGCTTTCGGCAGATGAACTGGTATCTATCGCCGAATCTATGCGCTAGGAGACCATGTTAGCAGTCGTTACCTGGTGGCTCATTATACAAGTATTCGCTCTGGCTGCGCTGCCGCTGGCATGGCGACTCTTCGCAGCGCTCCCCGACCGCGGCTATGCTTTTACCAAACCGCTTGCACTACTTCTGGTATCCTATCTTCTGTGGTTTGGCGCAAGCCTGGGGTTCATCGACAACGATGTAGGCGGTATCCTTCTGTCGCTGATTCTGGTCGCAGGGTTGTCTTTGTGGCTTGGCCGAGATGGCCTGCGACCCAGAGACGACGGGCGCAGACCCCTGGTAGAGTGGTTCCGCGAGCATCGTGGCTACATCTTGGCGTGCGAGTTGCTTTTTCTGGTTGCTTTTGTGGCCTGGGCCTACTTTCGGTCTTTCAACCCCGAACTGAACAGCACCGAGAAGCCGATGGAATTGGCGTTCCTCATCGGCATCTTACGGAGTTCCCATCTCCCCCCTCTAGATCCCTGGCTGTCAGGCTATGCCATCAGTTACTACTACTTCGGGTACGTGATCCTGGCGGTCATGACGCGTCTCTCCGGTGTGCCCGCGAGCATCGGCTTCAACGTGGGGCTGGCGATGTGGTTTGCCCTGGTTGCCCTGGGTGCGTTTGGCGTGACGTATAATCTCATCGGCGGAAAAAGGGCGCGGCGGGCCGTTGCTTTCGGGCTGGTTGGCGCGCTCTTGGTGGTGGGCATTGGTAATCTGCAAGGCATCTTTGAGTTCGCGCACGCCAAAGGGATCGGCTCGCCGGCTTTCTACCAATGGTTGGACATCAACACCCTGGATGAGAGTCTGCCAAGAAGCCCCACCTGGTATCCGGTGGACAATTGGTGGTGGTGGCGTGCCTCGCGCGTCATCAACGACCGGGACCTGACCGGCCGCCACGTGGAAGTCATAGATGAGTTCCCCTTCTTCAGTTTCCTTTTGGGTGATATGCACCCCCACGTACTGGCTCTGCCTTTCGTGTTGATGGCAATCGGCCTGGGGCTCAACTTGTTGACCGCAGGAGCCGGAGAGCCGGCGCGTGCCCCTGGTGTGCCCACAAGAGCCGGTGAGGGAGATCATACCCAACGCCTCGCCGGAAGCAGCCAGATCAGCGGGCTGGTAGCCAAGTCGCGCCCATGGGGAGGCTCCCTGGGTGATTGGCAACGGTTTGTTGCCAATGCCTCCGGTTGGCTCACAGACGCCTGGGAGAATCTGGCACGCTCCACGGGGCTCGGCGCGACGGGTGTTGTCTTGTATGCTCTTTTTCTAGGCGGGCTTGGCTTCCTGAATACGTGGGACTTCCCCATCTATCTGGTTCTTCTCTCGTTGGCTTATACGATGCGACGGAAACGGGAAAACGGACGGCTAGACCGGCACGTCGCCGGTAGTATTGTAGGCGGTGCGCTCATCCTGGCCGTTATTGGCTTCGTTCTCTACCTCCCGTTTTATCTCGGTTTCACGTCCCAGGCGGGGGGCGTCCTGCCAAACCTTCTGTTCCCCACCAAGTTGCGCCAGTTCTCCATAATGTTTGGGCCTTTCTTGATACCTATTGCGGCTCTGCTGGCTCTCTTGAGTGAAGGGGGACGAGGCCGTGAGATAGTGTCACGTTGGGGACGGTGGTTCATTTGGATTGTCGTGCTGCCAGTGGTCTTTGTGCTTCTCACCATGGTTGTCTTCGCTCTCCTGCCCGGCCAGCGGGCGATGATTCAATCGCTCCTGGACAACCCGGCAGTCCAGGAGAATATCGCGGGGCGTTCGCTCCTCGCACTCTTGGGCCTTGTGCTCCAGGTCAGAATCACGACACCCTTCGTGTACCTTCTCCTGGCGGCAGCGTTGGCCTGGGCTGGTGTGTTGGTGTGGCGCAGGATCCGAGGGGAGCACGAGGAAGAGGCCCCGTCGGAGCCCCAGGGCACGTACGCGCTGCTCATGGCAGGCGTGGCGATGCTCCTCGTCTTCAGTGTGGAGTTTGTTTATCTGAAGGATAGTTTCGGCACCCGGATGAACACGGTCTTTAAGTTCTACTATCAGGCGTGGATACTCTTGGCCCTCGCCTCGGCCTATGCCATCTACCGCCTGACCCAAAGACGACACATCCTGGCGCGCGTGGCAACGGCGGGCAGCGCCCTGCTGGTTGCGATTGCCCTGATCTATCCCATTATGGCGATTCCCACCAAAGCCAACCTGTTCCGCGGCCCGGCGACCCTGGACGGCACGGCTTACGTTAAGAATTACTTGCCCGATGATGCCGCTGCCATCGCCTGGCTCCAGGCGAACGTTAAGGGCGCTCCGGTCGTGCTGGAAGCCAACGGCAATTCATATACCGATGCCGCACACGTCTCCGCCCAGACCGGACTGCCCACGCTCCTCGGTTGGGGGGGACACGAGTTGCAGTGGCGCGGCAATTACGATGAGCCAGGCAAGCGAGAGCGTGACATCCAAACGATCTATACCACCAACGACCAGGCCGAACGGGAGAGGTTGTTAAATCGCTACCAGGTTGAGTACATCTACGTCGGTAGGCTGGAACGAGATCGCTTCCGCCTAAACGATGCAGCAGTGGCACGGCTGGCGCAGAACTACGACCTGGTCTTTAGCCAGGGAGAAGTGCAGATATTCCGCCGGCGCACTTCTGTCGCCCCCGACTTTACTTCCCAGAAGCGACTGCGATACGAACCATTATGACCACTTATATAGTCACTTCTACGCCGGAAATCACCGTTTTGCAGAGGCGTTCCTTCGTCGCCTGGCTGACGGTTGAGCGCGCCGCCTACATCGTGATCGTTTTGGTCGCAGCGGCGATACGTTTTGTACAACTGGGCCCGCGCCCCTTGTCTCTCGCCGAAGCCTCGGACGCCTGGAAAGCGTGGCAATTGGTGCAAGACGGTGCTGCCACGGGGGCAACTTCCAGCCCCCTTGTTTTTGCTTTGAACCTGTGGACCTTTGACATCTTCGGTGCTACCGATTTCCTTGCGCGCCTGTGGCCTGCGCTGGCGGGTGCACTATTGCCTTTGTTGGCATATCCGCTGCGGGCGCGCCTGGGCCGTGGCGGCGCTCTGGTCTCGGCCACGCTGCTGGCTCTTTCGCCCCACCTGATCTTCTTCTCACGCTATCTGAGCGGCGACAGCATCGTGGCGTTCGCTTCTCTGCTCCTCCTGGTGTCGCTGGTACGCTATCACGACGACCGCGAGATGGGGTGGTACGTTCTGGGCGCGGTCTCTCTGGGGCTATTACTCACGTCGGGCGCGAGCGCTTACCTGGCCCTGGTGGGATTAGGTCTCTTCATCTACGCCTGCGGGCCGGATTGGTGGCGTACCGGGTTCGCGTTGCCGACGACGGAGGCGACAAGGCGGGCTATTATCGGCTTCGGCTTGTTTATTGTCCTCGGCCCGACCGCCCTCTTGCGGCGATGGGACGGTCTCGGTGATGCGGCCGGCCTTCTGGCGCATTGGCTGGCGGGGTTCCGCCCAGCCTGGGGCGAATATCCCTTCTTCTGGCCTGGCTTGCGCCTCCTCTTAGATGAACCCTTGCTGGCAGTAGGCGGTGTCGTTGCCATCTTCAGGTGGTGGCAGGAGCGGCAGCGTGGCTTTGAAACGGGCTTGGTTGCCTGGGCTGTGGGCGCGCTGGTCATCACCAGCCTACATTCGGGGCGTACACCTGGCGACCTCCTGGTGGTGATGGTTCCTCTGGCCTTGCTCGCCGGCCCGATCTTCGCTCGCTTCCTGGCCGGTTTTAACCTCCGTGAGAATTGGCGAGAGGCTGCGATTCTCCTGGGCGCTGTGGCGACCCTCGCCATCATGGCCTTCTTCTGGCTCGCCGGCTATGCCCAGACGGGTAACCAGGATTACCTTCTTGCCTTCGCCGTACCTCTCGTCATTCTCGCGGGGATGGCAGGTGTCTATTACTTTGGCTTCAAATGGGAGATGACCTGGCGCGTACTGGGTCTGGCAGGGCTGGTGATCCTCGCGTTCACGACGGTCAGCGTCGCCTGGGTATCAAACCACTACGTGGAGCCAGTGCGACGGCCTGCCATTATACTGGATACCGGCGCAACCGGCGTCAGAGATCTGGTCGGCCAGGTGGAATTCATCTCTGCTCAGCGCGTGGCCGACAAATACGAAATCGCGATGACCATTGTGGGCAATCCGCCCAGCCCCATGCTGGGGTGGTATTTCCGGCGTTTCATCGCGGTGCGCTTCGCCGCTGGTGTCGGCCCCGAAGCCGGTTCGCCCCTTGTGGTCACGCCGGAATCGCCCCTCCCGCCTCTGGGAGAGCGATATGCCGGTTCCACGTTCCCTATTCGCAGCCGTTGGAGTCCGCTGGCTCTACCGGCCAGGGGCTTCATCCGCTGGTTGCTCTATCGCATAGGCGAGGGTGGCGGCCAGACAGATAAGGCGGTTTTGTGGGTAGAGCAGCCGGGCTAGACCGCCCTCTGTTATGACCATAATAAAGAATACAAATGAGGTCTCTACATGCAGCAAGCGACTATTGAGCGGCGAGGCGTTCTTGATACTCCTCTTTCAAGTGTCCTGGCCTGGGACTGGGAGAAAACCGCTTATGCCGTCCTTCTCGTAGTGGCATTAGGTTTGCGGTTGTATGGCTTGGGGTGGCGGGCCATGAGCCACGACGAAAGCCTCCATGCCGTCTATTCCTGGCAATTGTACGACGGACGTGGCTACGAACATAGTCCGATGATGCACGGGCCCTACCAGTTCTATATGCCCGCCTTCTCCTATTTCCTCTTTGGCGTCAATGATGCAACGGCCCGGCTTCCAGCTGCGTTATCAGGTTTTCTTCTGGTGGTCGGAATGTGGTTCCTGCGGCGCTGGATAGGGAAGACTGGTGCGTTCCTCGCTGCTCTGTTTATCGCTATCTCGCCCCTGCTCCTCTACTACTCCCGATACATTCGTGAGGACCCCTATGCCCTCCTTTGGTCGGGTATTGTGATACTGTCCGCTTTCCGCTATCTGGAAGAGCGGCAGCCGAAGTGGCTCTACTTAGCATCTGTAGCCCTCGTCATCACCTACGCTTCCAAAGAAGTGGCCTTCATCTACACGGCAATTTTTATCTCCTTCTTTGCGTTACATGCCTTGTGGGATGGGGGTAGGCGTGGCTGGAACGGCATCGTTGCCACAGGTTCCTTTGAACTGGTTATCCTTCTGGGATGCCTTAGTGCGCCTCTCTTCTCCCCCCTTCTCATTAAGTTCCTGGGCTGGAACCCTCAGGATTACAGTACGGATGGCTACCTCCGTTCTGGGGCTGTTTTCCTCCTTGTGCAGTCGGTGGCCCTGGCACTCGGTTGGTGGCGGCTACGAGAACGATTCCTGATCTCCCTGGGGCTTTTCTACGCCGTGTTCATCCCATTCTTCACCACCTTCTTCACCAATGGGCAGGGATTGGCCACCGGCATGATCGGCTCGTTGGGCTATTGGATGGCCCAACAACCCGTGCAGCGCGGGACTCAACCGTGGTTCTATTACTTTCTCGTTGTACCGCTCTATGAGTACCTCCCTCTGCTGCTGACCCTCGGTGGCTTTGGGTATCTCTTAGTCAAGCGGCAAAGGGCGGTCAATGCAGATGCACCGAAAGCCCCGAAAGGAAAAGGGGTCGCCCAAGAGCCATCCGCTCCCGTGGCACCTTTCATCGCCTTCCTCCCTTATTGGATCATCGTCAGCTGGGTCGCTTATACCGTTGCAGGCGAGAAGATGCCCTGGCTTGGCGTCCACTTCGTATTTCCCATGTGTATCTTTGCTGGCTGGTTAGCGGGGCGCGTTCTGGAGCGCATAGATTGGCGCTATTTGTGGGAACGCGGGGCCCATTGGCTGGCCTTGATTCTGCCCGTATTGCTCATCGCGGTTGGCACTCTATTGAGCACGCGCCCTTTCCGCGACCGCACCATCTCCGGCCTGAGCGGGACGATGCAGTGGCTGGCTGCCTTGCTGGTGGGAGCCGCACTTCTCTATCTGGCCTGGGGCTACGTGCAACGGCTAGGCTGGCGCGCGACGGGGCAGTTGGTTTTCGCAGAAGGGATGCTGGTTCTGGGTGTGCTGACCCTGCGCACCAGCATTATGGCGAACTACTACAACTATGACTATGCAACGGAGTTACTCGTCTACGCGCACGGGACTCCTGATGTTAAATTAGTCATGAACCAGGTCGCCGAGATTTCCCGGCGCACCGTTGGCGATAAGAATATCAGGGTCGCCTACGATGATGACTCCACCTGGCCGTTGGAATGGTATCTGCGGGAGTATCCCAACAAAGTCTATTACGCAGCCAGCCCCAGCCGCGACTCTATGGATTCGCCAGTAGTCATCGTCGGTGACAAGAACGTGGAAAAGGCGAAACCATATTTGGGGGATCGCTACTACGAATATCGCTACCGCCTCATCTGGTGGCCCAGCGAGACGTACAAAGAGATTACGTGGTCTAAACTTATCAACGGCGCGCGTGATCCGGAAGCACGGAAGAACTTCTGGAACATCATCTTCTATCGTAAGTATCGCTATACCACCAGCGAATGGCCGCATCGCCACACCTTCTTCCTCTTCGTCAAAAAGGACGTGGCGAACCAGGTTTGGAATTTGGGCGCGGGGCCGGCAACGGTTGCCACAGGTGGGGAAGCCGCCGGCGATCCTTATATCCGCGGGGTACGCCAGGTCGCGAGCATCGCTCAATTTGGCTTAGGTGAAGGGAGCGGGCCTGGCCAATTGGAGCGCCCGCGCAACGTGGCTGTGGACGTGAACGGCAATCTCTACGTGGCTGACTCCGACAACCATCGCGTCCAGGTGTTCAGCCCCCAGGGACAGGCAATCCGGCAATGGGGGAGTTACTGCGACCTGTACAAGGATGGCAAGCCGGGCTGTGCCGATACCGATGGCAGCGGGCCTCTGGCCGAGGGCGACGGGCAGTTTAGCCAGCCGTGGGGGATCGCGGTGGATCGCGCTGGCTTCGTCTATGTGGCCGATACCTGGAACCATCGCATCCAGAAGTTCACGAGCGAAGGCCAGTTCGTCACCAAGTGGGGAAGCTTCGTCTCCACTGGCGGTGAACTAACCGACCCCGGCACCTTCTGGGGGCCGCGGGCTGTCGTGTTGGATGAAGAAAGCAACCTATACGCCATTGACACAGGGAACAAGCGGGTTGAGAAGTTCTCTTCCGATGGTACTTTTCTGGGCCAGTGGGGTGGGGCAGGTGTGATTGAAGGGCGCTTTGATGAGCCGGTTGGCCTGGCGCGCGACAGAAATGGCAATTTCTACGTGGCCGATACCTGGAACCAGCGGGTGCAGAAATTTGACAAGGATTTCCGCTACGTCGGTTCCTGGCCCATCTCCGGCTGGGATGGGCAAGATGTGGTGAACAAGCCATACCTCGCGGTGGATCAGCAAGGGAATGTCTATGTAACCGACCCGAAGAACTATCGCATCCTGGTGTTTGATGAGGGTGGGCTGTTCAAAGCCACCTTCGGCCAGTACGGCAACGATGCATCTACTTTCGCGTTGCCCAACGGCATTGCGGTAGATGGAGCGGGGAATCTATACGTAGCGGACGCGGACAACCATCGTATCCTGAAGTTCCCACCGTTCCAGTGAGTCTTTCCGCTGGCGAAGACGCGCGGATTGCGCAGATGATACCACCTAAGGTATAATCTGGGCAATCCGCCTTTCTTTGTTCCAGGAGGCGCAATGATCGGCGCTCTGGCGCTCTTTGTGGCCGCTGGCCTCGCGGTAGTTGGACAGCGTGCCTTGACCGATCCCCGAATCCCTCTGGATGCCTGGGTTTGGTTCGGTGGTGCTGCCGTCCTGGCGGTCTATGCCCTGACCAGGCTTCCCGACAAAGAACCTACTGAACCGATGCCCCCCACGCGCCTCCCTGGGCGGCCAATTCGCATAGTCAGCATGTTGATTATGGTCTTGGCTGTGGTGGCGAACGGGTGGGCTCTGTCGCGTCTCCTCCGTTCGGGCGTGGACCGCTTGGGTCTCACAGGCTGGGCGGTCAGCCTCGGCGCGTTGGCAATCGGCGGTTGGCTCTTCGGCGCGTTACAGAAGCGGCTGGACAATAATAATCCCGCCAGTGAGGTGGTGGCAAAGCAGGAACCCCTGAAGCCCGCTGGTTCCGAGCCAACAGTTCCCCAGGTGCAGTCTGAACCTGTTCTTTCTTCAGCACCCTCTCCCGCCTCTGATGCCAACAACGTACCTGTTGAAACCCCTGTACGTATTCCGGTCTGGCTTGAGCTCACACTGGTCGTGGCGATTGCGGTCCTGGCGATTTATCTGCGCGTACACCGTCTTGAGCAAATGCCACCCGGCATCTTTGTAGATGAGACAAATGCGGCCCTGGATGCTATTGCCATCATGGAAGGGCGGCGCGATTCTCCTTTCGGCACGGGCTGGTTTGAGACGCCCACCATGTATGCCTACTACCTGGTGGGCTTGTTCAAGGTGTTAGGGACTACTTTTGTATCCTTGAAAGTGGCTTCCCTCCTGCCTGGTATCCTTACCGTTCTCCTCCTTTACCCTTTGGCGCGGCTCATGTTCGGCATCCCTACGGCATTGGTCGCGACGTTCCTTCTGGCGGTGAGCCGCTGGCACTTCAATATGAGCCGTTGGGGCTGGAATGAGGTCGCGCCACCCCTCTTTCAATTGGGTGCCACCTACTTTCTGTTGCGTGGTGCGCGCTCTCGCCAAATGCGGGACTTTGCCATCGGCGGCATCCTCCTGGGCCTGGGGATGTACACCTACCTGGCCTCGCGTCTGGTCGTCGCGGTCATCCTTGCCTATCTCGTGTACCGCATCGTCGTTGAGCGCGGCTTCCTGCGGAAAGCCTGGGCCGGGCTGATCGTCTTCTGGTTGGCATACATGATGACTTTCGCTCCCCTGGCGAGCACCTATATCCGCAACCCCTTCACGTTCTTAAACCGGTCGCGCCAGGTCAGCATTTTCAACGACGTGGAACGGGCTGGCGGTTCTTACGCGCCCCTGTGGGAAAACACAAAACGACACCTCCTCATGTTTCACGTGCGAGGAGACAACAACCCGCGTCACAATCTCC
>JADYZS010000247.1 GCA_020853075.1 Anaerolineae bacterium
GCACGCCGCGGGAGACCACGTCCCGAATGTAAGCGTTGGGTTGTATCGCAGGAAAATCCTTTGCCAGCACCGCGCCGATGCGGCCCTGACCGTCGGGCCCGTGACAGGTGACGCAGTTCTCAGCATAGACCTGCGCGCCGCGGTTAGGGTCGCCTGTGGCTCCTACCGCCGTGGGAATCGGTGTGACGGGAAAAGGTGTCGGCGTCGGTACTTTGGGAGCCTGTCCACCGCTCAGACTAAGGACGAAGGCAACCAGGTCTTCAACCTGAGCGTCGCTGAGAGGGCCACCGTTGGCCCTGCCCCAGGCGGGCATGGTGGAGCCGGCGACGCCTCTGACGATGGTCTGGCGAAGCAGCGCCTCCGGCTGAACGGAGGCAAAGGGCGCGGCCAACGTCGCGCCGACGCGCCCCTGGCCGTCGGGGCCATGGCACACGACGCAGTTCTCGGCATAGAGGGCCGCGCCGCGCTCGGGGTCACCCCCCTGGGCGCTGGCGATACCCACAGATAGCATCGTCAAGGCCAGGGCAGCAAAGAAGATCAGGGCGTATCGGCTACGTTTCATAGATAGTGGGCTCCCAGTCGGTTGCGAGCCAAAACGCGGATCCCTGGCCCTCACTCTCCCCCTTACCCCGCACGGTGAATACACCCGCGGGGCTTCCCTCTCCCTCTTCTGTACTCATCCCGCGAAGCGGGACTTTGCGGGCTTTCCACCGCCAATTTTGGGAGGGGGGTGGGGGTGGGTGAGGGCCAAATAGTTTCTACTTCAGGCTCAACAGATAAGCTACCAGATTATCCAGTTCCTGCTGCGACAGCTGCTGGCCGAAGGTCGGCGGCATGACGTTGGCCGTGCATGGCCCAGTCGGGCACTTGGGCGCGATAAAGGCGTTGGGATTGACGATGGAGGCCCGGATGTAATCCCCGGCAGATTGCCCGGCCACGAGCGTTCCTGCCTCGGTGCCGATGTGGGTTAAGTTCGGCCCTACCAACCCCTTGGCGGACGGCTCGGTATCAATGGTATGGCAGGCCTTACACGCCGTCTTATCGGCCAGGAACACGGCCTTGCCTTGCTCTTCCGGGCTGGCGGTGCTGGGAAGCGGTGTGGCGGTCGGGCCAGGGGTAGGAAGTGGTTGCGTGCCCGCGGTCTTCTCCCAGTTCAGGATGAAAGAGGTCACGTCTCTCACCTGGTCTGGCCGCAGGGGGCCACCGAACTGCTGGCTCCACGTAGGCATCTTGGCCGAGTATTGCGTGTTGGATGGTCGTCCAGCGGCCACAGTGCTCTCAATGAAGGAACGCAGGCTGCCAGTGTAGCCGATCTCCTTCAGACGTTGGGTGAAGAACTGGGGAGAGTTCAACGCGGGCGCTACGGTTGGGATACCTTCGCCCTTCAGCCCATGACAACCCGTGCAGTAGGTCTCATAGACTGAGGCCCCGGTTTGGATGGATCGTGCCTGCTGTGCCCTCTCCGTCTCGGCCATGCGCACCGGTTCTCCCAGGCCAGCGATGAGAAGCGCGGCCACCGTGGCGATAACAACAAGGGTTCCAACGAGGATCTGGATCAACTTCATGGCATTGTCCTCTAGTGTGCCGAATAGTTGGCGTCGTGGTGGATGTAGATGGTCTTGCTGAATTGCTGTTCCTGGCTGGCTCCTGATGGAGTCCAAAGGACGCGTAGGGTGATTTTGCGCAGGTCTTGCTGCCACTCTTCAATGACCATCACTGCGTGGCCGGCAGGAAGCCCGCTATCCCTCTCAACTCGTTTCTTGATCTCTTCCATCACGTGACCGAGGCGGCCAGGCATCCCCTCTGGGAGGCTAAAGGTATCGTAGGCTCCCGGTGCAAATTCATCGTAGGGAAGCGCCCGCACTACACCGACGCCTTCCTCCGGGATGACCTCCTGGATAACCTCTTGCGCGGGCGCGCCGACGACGCCGAACTTGGCCGTGCCCATGAAGGTGAGGACGACCAGAGCCAACGCCCCGGCCAGCCCCGCCAGAACCGCGAGGCGGCGGTCTTTGGCCCGGCGGCTGGGGTTGAAGTCAATGTAAGGGACGACGAAGAGGAGGCCAAAGACGATGGTAGGCACGATGACGCCCATCAGCATCTTATCGCCCAATTTCAGCAGCCCTTGAATCCACAGGAAGTACCAGGGCGCCACGGTGTGCAGCGGCGTGGAGAGAGGGTTGGAGTGGCTCTCCAGGGGAGCGCCGTAGATGAAGGCGGAACCGGCGATCATGCCAAAGGTCACGATAGCCGCCAGCATCAGTTCGTCCACCAGGATGTCGGGCAGGAAATAGACCCGTTTCTCTGCGGGTACGCGCCGCGCCGTATCCTCTCCTACCGCCTCCTCCGAGGAAGGGAGAGAAATGCCGTGATGCACCACCTTGTAGTAATGCACAGAGATAAAAACGATGCCGAGGACGGGCAGGAAGATGACGTGGAGGAGATAGAAGCGCAACAAACCGTTCGCGCCGATATCCGGGGCACCCCGCAGGAGAAGGTTGAGGGTCTGGCCGACGATGGGGGGCGGCGCGGCCTCTACCATGCTGGCGCCGATGGTCACGGCCCAAAAGGCCAACTGATCCCAGGGCAGTAAATAGCCGGTGTAACTGAGCCCTAAAGTAACGATGAGAAGAATGACGCCTGTGAACCAGGTGAACTGGCGCGGCGCTTTGTACGACCCTGTGAAGTAGGTGCGAAACATGTGCAACGTCACCGTGATGACCATGGCTTCGGCGGCCAGGCGGTGGATGTCGCGCATCAATTTGCCGAAGGGGACGTTGCTCAGAAGACGCAACATATCTGCATAGGCGCGCTCTGGCGTCGGCGCATAGTAGGTCATCAGGATGATGCCGGTGATCAGTTCTACCAAAAACAAGAAAGTGCTAAGCCACCCTAGGCGGAAGGTGTGGCCGATTTTGGTGACACTCTTGTGGTAGAAGGTGGGCTTGATGTGGAGCCAGAAACCTTCGGTGTGCGGCTTAAGGCGCGGGTTGGGCCTTCCCGGTGGGTCGCCGCGCAAGAGAGAGCGGACGTCGTTCCAACTCAACCCAGCGGTGAAGCGGGTGATTGCCTGGTCGGCTTGCGTAGCAACAAAAGAGCGCACTCCATTCTTACGGACGTCTTGTACGATCCCTTTGACGAGATCAACGTAAACGCTCATATAGTTCCTCCTATAAGGCTGGAAAGCGTGGTCCCGTAGCGATATCCTGTAGAGGCGTGATTAATCACGCCCCTACTTTCGGGCCCTAGGCCTTGGGCTTCCCCTGGATGCGGCTGCCGGTATCTATGCGCACAATAGCGTTGGGGTCGTTGACCTGGAAGGGATCGCCCTTGGCATCGTTCTGAGCGATGGTATTCCCCGACGCATCCACCACCGTTATTTTGAAGCGATCCAGGCCACGTGGGGCAGGGCCTTCAATGTAAGTTCCATCCAACTGGAATTTGGAGCCGTGGCAAGGACACTCAAAGCGGTTGGTGGCGCCCTCCCATTTATAGAGGCAACCGAGGTGGGTGCAGACTTTGTAGAGGACGTTGTACCCCTGGTCCGTGCGCACGAGCCAATACTTGCCTTCGTCGTTTGGCACCGGGGCAGCACCGGCAGCCGGGAACTGAGTAACGGGGATGCTGAAGGTGCCGCCGAATTCACCGGCTTTAAAGCGGGGTAGGATGAAAAAGAAGGTGCCGATGCCGGAGCCGGCCAAGAAGAAGGCGAGGGATGCGCTCCAGGCATACATCAGGAACTCGCGCCGGTTCAAGGGCATGGCGAGCACAGCCGGAGCAGCCGCTTTGCCTTCCGGCCTGGCTACGACGGCCTCGCGCCGGGCTGCGACGCGCGCGTCGGCACCGGGGCCTGCCTGGGCCACAGCCATCTCGCGCTGTTTCTGCGCAACCTTAGCCTCACGAAATTGCTCTTGGGGGCTGATGGCTACGGCTGTAGCCGCGGCGACCGGCGCTGCCGACTGCGGGGCTGCCGGGGCTGCGGCGGTCCTAGCGGCTTCGGCCCTCACCTTGGCGGCAGCGAGACGGGCTTCTCGCTGTTCCGGTGTCTCTTGGGCTCGCTGGGCGGCGATCTCGGCTGCCCTGGCCTTGGCAGCGGCGATGCGGGCGGCTTTCTCTTCTTCTGTCATTGGAGCCATTGCAGACAAAACCTCCTCACGTTACGCATACGATCAAGCCACGACCCCATTTTCCTCCCTCTGTCGTGGCTCCATAGACGGCGGCTATTATAGCATGGCCCCGATTGAAGTGCAAGAAAGTACGACAACCCGGCTCTCGTCATCCCCCCGGCCCCTTCTTATTGCAGGCTTTGACAGGGCCCTGTTTCTTACTCCCCCATTTCGTTGCCTCCCGCCCCCACTCATGCTATAATACGGCCCCAATCACGACAATATCTCCGCTCTCCAGGAGGCGGCCCTTTGCCTCGCGAAACGTTCCAGCAACAATTACGAATGCTGCAAGAGAACCTGATGGCCATGGGGTTGCAGGTGGATGCAGCCATCGGCCGCGCCATTGACGCCCTGGCGAACCGCGACGCCATCCTCGCGCGCGACATCATCGCAAACGACGTCGCCGTCAACCAGGCGCAGCGCGAGATTGAGGAGCAATGTCTTATTCTCATCGCGACCCAGCAGCCCCTGGCCAGCGACTTGCGCATCATCATGTCCATTGCCGGTATCGCCAGCGAACTGGAGCGCATGGCTGACCACGCGGAAGGGATCGCCAAAATTACCTTACGCCTGGCCGATGAGCCTTTACTCAAACCGTTGATAGATATTCCCCGCATGGCAGAAATCGCCCGCCTCATGCTGAGAGAACAATTGACAGCCTTTGTCAACCGTGATGCTTCAGTGGCGCGCCGTTTGAGCGAACAAGACGATGAAGTGGATCGCCTCTATGACCAGGTCTTCCGCGAACTGCTGGTCTTCATGATGAATGACCCGCGCACCATCACCCGCGCGACCTACCTTTTGTGGGTGGCACACAATCTGGAACGCATCGCCGACCGCACGACCAACATCGGTGAACGCGTCGTCTTCCTGACAACGGGGCAGGTAGAGGAACTCAACGTGAAGCGCGCACAGCCGGGATAGGGGCTAGGAAAGGATCTTATGGATACGAACCAATTGACGC
>JADYZS010000248.1 GCA_020853075.1 Anaerolineae bacterium
CTTCTCCCCGGTTGCGCAGAATGTTGACCGCTTGCAGTCCCCGACCGAACCGGATGGCACAGGAACGATCCATCTGTGCGCCATCAAACCAGGCCCACAGGTCACAAAGGAGCACGCCCACCGCGCCCGCCACCCCCAGGGTATAGCGATCCAGATCGGCCTCGGCCTGAATCCGCCAGCCGGTAGCAGCCCAATATGCCATGCGGTCGGCCATGCTGGCTGCCGCATCCCAGATGCGCGGGGCAATGAAAGGAGGCGCATAACAAGCCCACTCTCCCAGCCGAGTGGTCACCTCCGGCAGCGCACGCCGATACGGGCTGAAAACCGCCGCCAGGTCGTCAAAGGCGAAAGCATCCACCGACGTCTGCGCTTGCAACGTCAGACTGATGGCCTGCAACAGCCTGGCCTTGCCGATGTTGTCAATCCCCGGATGATCCTCAATCTCGTCCACGGCACGCATACAGAGATAGGCCGAGGCCACCGCCTCCTGCAACCGCGGAGGCAGACGACTGATGGGGATATAGAATGTCCGGCTGGTCACCTTGAGAGCATCCAACACGTCTTGCTGCAAAGTCATGGCATAGCCTTAATGTATTCTGGTTCCCATCCTAAGTAACAACACGCTGGAACGGTTGCCGGTGCGCTCTTTCAACAATGTCGTTGTTCGGCTCACGAGGTTGCCGCCGCGGCGTGACGGCGCATCTGCCAACGGATCGTCAGCCCAAGAGGGACCAGCGCCGCCACCGCGCCGACAAACCCCATGACACCATAACCCACCGCCGCAAAGACTACGCCGCTGCCGAGGCTTCCCAGGGCAGAGACCAACCCCATCAAGAGGTCGTTGAACCCTTGCGTCTTAGTCCGCTCGGCAGGCGAGAGTTGGTCGGCCAGCAGAGACGAGCCGCCGACGTAGCAGAAGTTCCAGCCAAGCCCTAACAGAAAGAGGGCCGCCGAGATAGGGAGCACGTCCGGCGACAGAGGCGCAGCCAGGCAGGCCAGTACCAGCGTTCCTGCGCCCATCATAATCACGGGCCCCCGGCCCAGGCGGTCGGCCAGCCGCCCGGAGAAGATGGAGAAAGCGTACATGCCAAAGACGTGGGACGAGATGACCACGGAGATGGCGGTCAAGGGGTGGTCGTGATCTTTCATGTGCAAGGAGGTAATCACCATCAGCATTACCATCGTGACCTGCCCGAAGATCATAGCCGCCATGGCCACGATGGTCGCGGGTTCCCGCAGGATAGTAGGAATGGAACGGGTCGGCCCCTGATGCCCTGTGGTTGCCGGGTAGAGGCGGGCAACCTCTCGCCCCACGTCGCGGGGGTCGGGCTTCAGGAGCAGGAAGACCACCACCGCGGCAATTGCGAACAGGACCAGGCTCGCCCCATAAGGGCCTGACAACTCATCCAATCCGAATCGTTGCGACACCTGGCCCATCGGCCCCACCATCAGCGGCCCGAACACTGCGCCCATCGTCCCGCCGATCACCACGTTGGAGATCGCGCGGCCACGTTCCGTTGGCAGGTGCACCTCGGCAGCGGCGAAGCGCGCCAAATCTAACGCAGCCCTGGCCGAGCCCATCAACACCAGCCCCACCAGGAACAACACGAAGGAGCGGACGACGACGGCACTCCCTGACAACGCTGCCCCGACCACGCCTAATACCAACCCCAGGGCCAGGCCCCCGCGTCGCCCTAGCCGTTCCATGCCGTATCCCCAGCCGAAGGCAGCCAGCGCTGCTCCCAACAGATATATGCTAGATGGCACACCCGCCCAGGCCGGGTGCCCGCTTAGATCCGCGCCAACAATGGTGTTGATCGTCGCCGCAGCGATAAACCCCGCCGAACCCAGGCTTTGGGCAACGAAGAGGGTGAGGGTCGTTTTGCGGGCAATGCGGGCGAGTTCCGCGCCCTGTTCAGGGGCACGAGGGGCGAGACTAAGAGATTCCACGAATTTCTCCTGACCCAACCATCTCAAAAGGTAATAGACTGCCTTCGAATCAGCGGATTGACTGCGTCATAGCGGAATAGCGGATGATCGCCGCAACGAGAGGGCCATCCGCTAATCCGTCGCTTGCACCTCGTCGGCGTCATGTATACCATGCTGTATCTCTACGGTGCAAGCCGACAGGCTACGCCGTAGGCATCCGCTGACCTTACTCGCTGCACTCTCAGGGTTTCGGGATAATCACTAATCCAGATGCTTCGCCTGACTGCTATTCGCCAAACAGCAGGCTTCACGCATCTCTATAGTTGAGCGAGTTCTCCATCCTCCACCGGCCTTGTGAATCTTGCTTGCTTATGATGAGGCCGAGCGCATCGTCAAGACGCGGGTCGCTGCCATACCCCAGGTCGGCCAGCACGCCTACCGTCTCAAGGACGTCGCTCCAATAACTCAGCGGAAAGCCGAACTTGAACCAGGTAGAACTCACCCGCTCGGTGTAGGGATAGTCGGCCACCGCTGGGTCGCGGCTCAACAGAAACGCCGCTCCCGCGTCCAGGGCTCGCTGTATCGCCGGTGTCCTCTGATCCGATGGGACGGCAACCAGCGCCTTCATCGCCTTGGTCGCGCCCCAGCCGCAAGGTTGAGCCAGGTTCACAACGCAGGCGAAACCCTGCCCCGTCGTCCCCGACTGGTGGTATTCAATCATCACTACAGGCTCAGAAGCGCTAACAAGCCGAACCCTGCGATGACGACCCCGGAAACCCTATTCACCCACCGCAACTCCCGCAGGCTGAACCGGGCACGAAAGAGGCTGATGCCGCCGCTGAGGGCCAGCCACCAAAGGGCCGAACCGGCAAACACGCCCAGAACCAACACCGCTGCGGACAGTTGATCGCCCTTCGCCCCGCCGATGCCAAGCCCGGCAAACACCGCGGCAAAGGAAAGGATCGTCAACGGGTTGGTGATCGTCAAGACAAAGGTTGAAGCATACGCGCCCAGGAGCCCATTTCCTGTGCTGGGCGATGTTTCCTCAGCAGGCCGCGCCAGGAATGTCCTTAGACCCAGATAGCATAAGAACGCGCCCCCGATCAGGCGGAACCATGCCTCCTGGCTGACCAGGAAACTGGTCGCAAAGGTTAACCCGAAAGCGGCGATAGCGCCGTAGATCGCGTCTGCGGTGGCTGCGCCCAGACCGGAAACGAGGCCGGAGGCTCGCCCTTGTGCCAGGGTACGGCGGATGCAGAGGATACCGATAGGCCCTACCGGCGCAGCGATAGAGAAACCGATGATGAGCCCTTTGAGTAGAAAGCCGGTATCCGTCATAGAAACGGCTATTTCCTACGAGAGACCCGGGCGCGCAGCCTGGCGATGAGCGCGTGCGATTCGGCGCGCGCCTCCCGCAGCCGCGCCACTGATGGCGTGCCGCTGCGTAACGTATCCAGGATGACACCCTCTGCCCCAACGAAGTCGTCGGCAATCTCCGCGAGTTCCGACGCGATCTCGCGAGGTATCGTCGTGACGCCGTTGCAATCGCCATGGAGCAGGTCATCTGGATAGACCGCGATGCCGCCCACGTGCACAGGCGCGTGGACGTGCAGGATCGTGACGTAGCCATGCGAGCAGCATGCGCCATTGGTGAAGGCAGGGAACTTGAGGGCGCGCACCTGATCTAAATCGCGGCCTGTGCCGCTGGTGATAAGCCCCACCGCACCGAAGGCTTTGTACGCGGTGCACATGATCTCGCCAAAGGTGGCGGCGACAGATGGGTCGTCCAGGTCCTGAAAGACGACGACGGGCGGCCCCGATAGTTCGCCAAAGCGTTCAATCTGGGCTTCCAGGCTTCCGTACGATTCGCCCTGGCGGAGAGGGGCCGACGCTCGGAAAGCGGCGGTAGCCGCAAAGCCCACCATCGGCGGGAGTTCGGGGTAACAAGCCCGAATGCGCGCGTCCATGTAGCCAGTGTGGCGCGGGCGCACCTCAAAAAGTTCAATCAGGTTGCAAATGGTCGGTGTGTCATACTGGCGCAGTTTCGCCAGCACTTCAGGGTGAATGGTGGTCATTTTATACCTGCCAATCTTCCGCGTTGTAGGCGGGGAGTTCGCAGCGCAGCGGTCTGTCGTGCCGGTAGCCGAGGGCGTAATCGGCCTGGATCAACTGCTGCAACTCGCGCGTCCCCTCGTAAATAACCGCTCCCTTGCTGTTGCGCAAGAAACGTTCCACGTCGTATTCGTCGGAATAGCCGTACGCGCCGTGAATCTGGACGGCATCGGCAGCGGACTCAAACGAGGCGTCCGTCGCGTACCACTTCGCCAGCGTCGTCTCGCGGGTGTTGCGCATCCCCTTATTCTTCAGCCAGCCCGCGCGATAGACCAGCAATCGCCCCGCCTCCACTCGTTGCACCATCAGCGAGATCATGCGCTTAATCAGTTGGTGTTGCCCGATCTCCACGCCGAAGGAGCGCCGCTCTCGTGCATACTTCACCGCTGCCTCCAGGCACGCCTGCGTCAACCCCACCGCGCCCGCGGCCACGGTGTAGCGACCGTTGTCCAGCGCGCTCATGGCGATCTTGAAGCCCTCGCCCTCTTCGCCCAGCCGGTTCTCTGCCGGCACGGGCACGTCTTGCAGGCTGATCCAGCCGGTGTTCCCCGCGCGGATACCCAACTTGCCGTGAATCGTGCCGGTGGTGACGCCAGGGAAACCACGCTCCACGATAAAGGCGGAAATGCCCCGCTGCGCGCCTGCCGGGTCGGTCTTGGCGAAGAGGAGAAAGTGATCCGCCACGTCGGCCAACGAAATCCACATCTTCTCGCCGTTGAGGACGTAATGATCTCCCTCACACCGCGCGCTGGTGCGAATGGCGGCCACGTCCGTCCCCGCGCCCGGCTCCGTCAGGCCAAAGGTGGCAACTTTCTCGCCGCGCGCCTGCGGAACCAGGTATTGCTGCTTCTGCGCCTCGCTGCCCCACTGAAAGATGGCAAGGCTGTTGAGGCCCACATGCACCGACAGAATAACCCGCAGCGAGGTATCCACCCGCTCCAACTCTTCGCAGGCGACGGCCAGCGCCAGATAGTCCATCCCCGCGCCACCGTAGCGCACCGGCAGGCAGATACCTAAGAGGCCCAGCGCGGCCATCTTCGGCAGGATGCTCCGGTCAAAGGTCTGGGCCCGGTCCAATTCACGGATGCGCGGCTTCACCTCTTTTTCCGCCCAGTCGCGCACCGCCTGGCGCAGCATCTCGTGCTCAGGCAACAGGCTGAAATCCATCTTGGGCTCCTCGTAGAGACGGTGGACGCGCAGGCCACGTTGCCCGCCGCTTGGCCGCAGATTATAGCACTTTCCGCGCTATCCGGCAATCACGCAAATCTAATCCACGAAGAAAAACTAACTCTCTGTGTTCTCTATGGTTCAGATGTTCACAACCGCAGGCCGGAGGCGCGCTGCCGAAAGTCCGGCACGCCATAGACGCTGACGACCTCACCGAAGAAAATGCGGTGGTAATCATCGCGTGGATAGTAATTGGAAACGATGTCGGGTGCCAGCATCTGAGGATTCACGTCGTTCTTGTGTACTACTTTACATTCGTAGTGCAGCAAGCACTGGTCAATGATAGGGCTATGCACCTGACGGGCGGGAATCACCACCAATCTCCGCTCGGCGAATTTGTCGTGCTCGCGCCCGCTCATCGTGCCGCAATACTGAACGATGTCGTCCATGTCGGGCGATGGCACATTGACGGTGAAATCTCCGGCGAGGTCCACCAGGCCATAGGTGAACCGCGAGGGCCGCACCAGAGCGGTGAGGATAGGCTTGGCCCAGACGATGCCGAGGAGCGCCCAGCCGATGGTCATGACGTTGGGTTTGCCTGTGGCATCTGCTGAGACGAGGAGCAGCCCGCTCCGGTGCATCACCTGCACCGCCTCGCCCCAGGCTTCGGTGAGGCTATAGTCGCGTTTTTCCATAGGATGATCGTACCTCCTGCGTGATCCGGGGACTACTTCGCTCTAATACTCCACCTCTCCCACGAAAAGAGCCTCGCCCAACCGTTGCAACGATGGATACTGGTACAGGCCGACGAGGAGGCGATAGCGACCGCGCCGGAGGTCGGACGGCAATGCTAAAAGATGCTGGTCGCGCAGCATCTCGCCAGGCCGCCACAGGTTCGTCGGATAGAAGAGACCGCCCGGCGGGTGATCGCTCTGGGTGATCTTCTCGCCTGCCTCGTTGAACAAGTGGATAAAGGTGTGGTAATTGTCGGGGAGTGGCTTTACCGGCTGCCAATAGAGGTCAATGGGCAAGGCCCCGCCTGGGCGAAGCGTTGAGGAGCGGATGTCGTATCCGACCAGGCGCACGAGGCCGGCGAAGGAGAAATCGGTGGGATGCGTAGGCGGCTTGGTTACAGCAGGCCCTGTCACCTGCACCAGCCCGCCACGCGATTCCAGGCGGAACTTGATCTCCAGCCCCGGCATCGGTTTGATAAGATAGACGGGCCGCCCGGTCGCCAACGCCGAAGCGGCCACCGCGCCGATGTCGCTCCAGGCGGGCCCCGGCGCGATGAGGGGAAAAAGCCCTGTTACCTCGCGTCTCTGGCCTTCCACTTGTTGCAGATAGATGAGAGGTGTCATCTCGTCCCGGTCGTTGCTGACCAGGATGGCGTTATCGGGTACGCCCAGGGAGAAGATGATTCGCCAGGCAACGTGCGCGTCCGGCGCGTGGGAACGGTCCACCGCCTCCCGTGTCCGCAGGGCAGCGGGAACAAAGGCCGCCAGTAAGAGTATCACCAGAAGCGAAGGAAGGAAGCGCAGAAGCGGAGCCGGGAGAAGCCGCACCTTTGTTGCCACATCGGCCACCGTTGCCGCGCCCAAACCCAGCCAGAGGACAACGATCAGATAGGCCGGGATGTAGAGAACGAAGACGTCGCCGATGCCGTAGAAGAGGTTGAACGCGACCTGTGCCAGGAAGATCAGGCCGGTCAGGATGAGGAGCGACCACCGCCGTCCTGCCGCGAGCCGCGCGACGCCGAGGGCTGCTAACGCGATGCCCAAAGAGCCAAACTGCTGACGCAGAAGCGTCCACGCGGCAGGGAGTTGCACCCATGCCTGGGCGGGTGTCCGCAGTTCTCCGGCGAAGGTGGAGCCAGTGATCCAGGTAAAGAACCCGCGCAGCGAGATCTCATAGACGTGAAGCATCTGCTCCGAAGTCAGGGGGATGTGCAGGTAGTCGGCGCGCGCGCCGCTCCACGGCACGTATAGGTAGAGGAGCAGCGGCAGAGCGAAAGCCAGGGCAAGCGCGGCCCAGTCGCGCGGGCGCACCGGCCAGGCAACACGCCTCCATAACAGATAAGTGATTACGGC
>JADYZS010000249.1 GCA_020853075.1 Anaerolineae bacterium
CGTCGTGGGTCCAGGTCACTTCTGAGGGGAGGAAGAGGTTGACGTAGAGGCCGCCAGCGTCCCTGTAATAGACGATGTTGTGGTAGTCGGCCACGGCCATGGGATAGGTGCCGGAGCAGCAGGGCCAGAGGTGGGGATAGTAGCCCTTGTCCGATCCGGCCATCATGTAACTGGAGTAGTAGAAGGTGCGGCCGCGCCCGGTCATGAGAAGCGATGCCCCGATGGCGTTGTAGAGGAGGATCTCGGTCCAGGCACTGTAACGAGCGTCGCCCGTGAAGTGGTTCAGATAGCGGTTGAGCTTGAAGGCAGCCCACGTGCCGCACGTCGTCTCGGAGCTGGCGTTCGGCACCAGCCAGTTGGGGTTCACGAACTCCACCTGGCTGCCCATGGAGCCGTTGGGCGGGCAGAACGCTTCCGACGGGCCGTAGCCGCCCGTCGCGTAGAGATGATGGTCCCAGATGAGGTGATAGGCATTGTCGATAGTAGCGAAGTACTTCGGCTCCCCTGTCACGGCGAAGGCCATGGCCGCGCTGCCCAGGGTGTTGACGTGGCTGTAGGCATGGTGACCGATGAGGGCATCCTTCCCGGCCGCCAGCTCGTCCCAGAAGCCGGTGTAGTGCCAGGCCTGGGCGAAGTCCCTGTAGGTCGGATCGCCTGTTACCTGGTATGCCCGATAGAGGTTCTCGCTGATGGTGTACCACTCGGTGTTGGTGGGCCAGCCCCCTTGGGCCACCGAGCGGTCGAGGTTCTTCGTCGCCCAGCGGGTGATGGTTGCCAGGTGAGCGAGGGCTTCCTGGCTGCCCAGGTACTGGGCGATGTCCACCAGCCCGCCGCATATCTTGTCGTAGATGTAGTGGGGCGTGTGCGGGTGCGTAGAGAAGTAGAAGTAGCCGTCAGGGGCGATGGTCTTGGCCCACTCGGCCATGAGCCCGAGGACCTTGTCGCGGGCCGCCTCGTCCCCCGTCGCCTTGGCCATGCGCGCGAGGGCGCTCAGCCATTGGCCGAATACGTGGAAGGTGTCGCCGCGGCTATACCAAAGCCCTTGGTCATCGCCGCTGTACCAGCCGCGCATGTCTTCGCCGGGCGCCGGCAACCCGGCCCGCTGGCGGAAGCCTTTGAGCAGGTCATCGTCAGGGATTGCCAGGAAGTAGTCGCGGGTGTGCTGGTACTGGTCGCGCAGCCAGGACTTGCCCAAACGCACGCCTTCATAGTTGAATGGGTGGATCATCCCCTGAGGGGCCGCTCGAACGTTCCCCCGCGTTCGCACCTCGGTTGACATGAAATCCTCCTCAACGTGTAATGAGCGCGTCTTACCCGGGGCGAGGGCGCAAGGGCACCCGGACTCTCGCCACCGTGGCGCCCAGTGCTCGCTAGCGCAGATCCGCCGGCACGAGGCGACCGTCGTCCACGATCAGATCGTCGTCGAGCCAAAGGCTGGCGCCGCGGCAGCAGATATCGTAGTGCGCCGGAGAGGCGTTGGCGCCACCCAGGCCACAGTGGGGCGCCGGCGCATCAAAGAGGTTGCGTCCCAATGACACCATGACGCTGCCGTAGAAGGACTCGGAATCCATGCCGAGCTGTCGCCAGTCGGCGCGATGGTCGGTGCCCCAGCCGGCGTGCGACAGGCGGAAGGCGTCCGGGTCATCGAAGCTCGCCAGGTAATCCCGTAACAAGGTTGCATCCGGGCCGCCCCGGATCTCGGTGATGCGGCCCTCGTGCAGGGTCATCTCAATTTCCGACATGGCGAAGCGCCACTGCCCAAGGAGGACGTCGCCCGGCGCGATCACGTAGCGGCCTTCGGCGCTGTCTTCCAGCGGCGCACAGCCCACGAGCCCGCTGGGCCAGTGGTCCCAGCGCCCAGGGGCGTCAGCCACGCCCCATTGCCCGGCACCCTTGCGTCCGTCCTTGCGGAGCGTGAAGTCAGATCCGGCCCGTGAGGCGACTCGCATCTCTCGGGCCTTCTCCATGCGCTGGGCCCCTGCGAGGGTGCGTCGCATCACCGCGGGATCGGGCTTCATGCGGCGGAGTGGGCCCAACGGTTCCTGCACCATGAGGACGCGGGCGCCTGCTGCGAGCGCGTCGTTGCAGGCGTCGGTATACATCCAGGAGCCGATCCCGCGCGGCACGGTCGACATGCCGAGAACCATCTGGGCGCTGCGCCACGCGGACCGGCAGAGATGGCTGGCGAAGCTATCCTCAGAGTTGGCAACAAGGATATACGGATTTGCTCCCAGGACCTTGGCAGCGGCGAAAGCAGCGGGCGGATATGCTGCATGGGGAAAAGCAGGGTCGGTGAAAACAAGGACGTCTTCGCCCGCGGCCACCTTGCAGAGCCGCAGCTCGTCCACGAAGAGGTGTACGAGGTCGCTGGCACTCAATGAGATATCCATACGCCCTCCGCGCAACGATGGCGACCACGACAAGGGGCCAGAGGGGGCCGCAGCGACCCCCTCTGGAAGCTAGGTCGTCTCGCTACTGTTAGCCGGAAAGCAGCGGGTTGATCTTTTCGCAGACCTGCTTGGCTCCCTGGGCGGCAGTGATCTCGCCGCGCCAGACCGGATCCAGCGTCTTTTCAGCGAGGTCGTCAATCACTTCCGTCCACCGCGGGTTGAAGGGAAGGACGCGCGCGGTCTCCATTCCTTTGGCGAAGACATCAATGCTGTCCTTTGATTCGCCCGGGACCAGCCAGACTGGCTCCTGGGTGATATCCTTGCGCACCGGCATGCCAATGCCAGTGGCAGCATTGATGCGCTGCCCCTCCGGACCGACAACAAACTTGATGAACTCCCACGCTTCGTCGGGATGCTTACTAGAAGCCGGGATAGACAGTGCTACATAGGTATATGCGGTGTTGCCTCCGGGCTTTAACGTCGGGTAGGTCACTGCCCGCCAGTTCCTCTTTTCCTTAGCCACGTTGATGAAGAACGCACCCCAGCGACCGTTGACCAGCATGGCCCCACGCCCGCTGGTGAAGAGGTCTGTAGTTCCTGCGCCGAG
>JADYZS010000250.1 GCA_020853075.1 Anaerolineae bacterium
ACGCGGTTGACCGTTGAGTACATTCTGAACCTGCTGGCCCATGGCGCGACGGTGCAAGAGGTTCTGACTGAGTACGATGGCCTGACCCAGGAGGATGTGCAGGCTTGTCTCCTGTTCGCCCGCCACGCCGCCCCTTGAAGCATTCCCGCCCGCGGCCCATCCGCGCCCACCACGCCTCGCCGAACCCGACAGCAAAACTTCGCCGTCAGGTAACAGATCAAGAAGGAAATCATGAATAAGAACGTTGAGGAGATGCGTAACGTAGGGCTGTTCACCCTGATCAGTTGTTTGTACTCGTGGCCTATCTTCTTCGTTATAGATGCCTGGCTAGTCCCGATGTTCATTCGCCAGGGCGACGTGGCGGCGGCCAGGCTGACCTCGCTGTCCGGACACATGCTAGCAATGGCCGGTCCAACCCTGGCAGCGATTTTCATGTGGCGCGGCCGGCACAAGGAATCACCTCCGACCTGGCGATGGAGCCAACCCGGGTATTATGGCTTGGTGGTAGTCGCCATGTTTGTACTCTGGACGGTACCGGGATTGATCGGACTTGCCTTCGGCGATAAGATCGTATCTTCCATTGAGACTCATATCTGGGTAATGGTCGGATTGATGCTGGCACTGGGATGGTTTACAGGGACAGGCGAAGAGATCGGATGGTGTGCATACTTGCTTTCGCGTTTGGCACCGAGAGTCGGTAAAGCGCGTGCCTTGATCATTTCCGGTATCATCCGAGGGCTGTGGCACTGGCCGGTACTGGTAGGGCCTTCTTTTGCACAGGTCTTCAGGGGCGAGAGAACTCTCGTAACGTTGGTGGGACCCTCCTTGACGATCGCTTTTCTTTTAGCGCTGTCCAACATCTTCTTTGGGGCTGTACCTGGGTGGGTGTGGTATCGGACGAAGAGCATAGCATTGGTCGGGTGGTTGCATCAATGGCATGACCTGGCGCGCGATGTGACGATATTGCTGCTGGTAGGGTATGGAAGCTGGAGCAGTACACTAGGATTAGTCTTCCAAATGACAGGTTTGTTGTTGCTCATCTTGATAGGCCGAGAAGGCAGAAGGAGCGACCATAGCCAACTTGTATAAGCCGAGGAAAGCCTAACCCAGATCAGTTCTTGCAGATTAGACCCAGCCCAGTAAGGAGAGTTAACATGTCCCGTATCCAAAAGGTCAGCCCGATAGCTGCCTTCCTCAATGCGCTTGTCGGTATAGCGACTCTAATCGTAGCATTGGTCTTAATTGGCCCTGCCGTGATGGCTGACCGCACCTTGTTGGCGCAATTTGCCCTCCACAATCCTGCCCCATTGATTATCCAAGACGTGCTGAAATTGGTATCCGTCGCGATCGCCATCGTGCTTATCGTAACGTTTCATCTCCGCTTGGCGAGTAGTCACCCGAAATTGATTTTCACGGCGACAGTCTTTGGTCTGCTGTCGGTTCTATGTCTGTCGGTCAACGCCATACTGAGTCTAATTGCAACCTCACAGGCGGCCAATCTCGTCCAGGGCCAATCAGAGCTGGGTAATCAGCTGAGCGTCATCATTGGCGCTCTGGCTATGGCAACAATTCTCACTAATGGACCGTGGTATCTTTTGGTGAGTTGGTCAGCCTTGAAGACTAATCGGCTGCCCAAGCCTTTGAGTTATATCGGGCTGGTGATGGGGATGTTTAGTCTCCTGCCGCCATTTGGAGTGATAGTATTACTTCTGAGTATAGTGTGGTCGCTATGGCTGGGTGTAGTATTCTTGAGAAGCAATGTGTAAGCAGGCTAACAACTCGCTGGAGCCTAACCGGCTGCGCGCAACTGGTCGACGTATCCCGTTCCGCGACTCGCGTCTACCCGCCGCGCATTGGCACATCTCCCCCACCCTGGCGTATAATAGCAGAGCACACCAGGCAAGCGCCTACCGGTGCAGAGCAGAGACCGATCAGCCATTGTTCAGCGGTTACGTTCTTCAACGTGCGGACAGATGCAAACGCGAGGACCTCAGCCGTGACGATTCAGAAATGGGGCGGGTTGGCCTCCTTCCTGCTGGCAGTAACGTTTGTTGTTCCGTCGTTGATTTACCTTACGGGGAGCTTGCGAACCACCATCGGGCCGTTTGCCTATGCCGTGGCCGATTTCCTGTACGGGCCGGTGTGGGCCGTCTGCCTGGTCACGGCGATCTATGCGCTCCGTGAGCGCATCGGCGAGCGCGCGCCGCGCCGGATGTCCCTGGCGCTGCTGTTCGCGGCGTTCTCGGCGGCGATGTTCGTGATGGCCGCCTTTTTCCGCTCAACCAACCGCCATTACCACTTGATTCATCCCGAACTGAATCTGGAGATGTCCACGACAGTTCTCGTAGTATGGACCACTTTGGTGGCGGGCGTGATTGCAACGGGGTGGCACTTCCTGGGGTGGTCGCTGGTGCTTCTTGGATCGGCCGGTTGGACAACCGGCCTCCTCCCCCGTGGGTTGAGCGTGCTGTACCTGGTGGGAGGGGCTTCGTCCTTGTTCGTATATCTGTTTCCGGACATGGAGGCGAACGCCATATTGTTGGGCGTGGTGGTGAGTATCTGGCAGGGAATCCCGTTATGGAAAGCCGAGCCAGGGGAGAAACGCTAGCTTCTGAGATAAACGCAAGCCAGGCCGATCAAGCCTGAGTCTGGCGCGTTGGACAGTCAATCTACGAACTTAGGGGCAACCCAACCACTAAACAACGGTAAGCCATCTTTTGTATAATCAGGAGCGAGCTATGCCATCTATCCAGGAAGACATGAATAACCTGCGACGACAACTCCAGGTCGGATCTATACAGAAGGCATACAGA
>JADYZS010000251.1 GCA_020853075.1 Anaerolineae bacterium
GGCAGAGAGCCTGGACTGGAGCGAATGGTTGCCTATCTATCAGGCAGATTCGGCTTGCCTGTGACCGTAGTCTCTTACGAAGTGTTTGAGATTGAGAACGGGCATAAAGTCTTGGCGCGGGAGCTAACAGAGCCTGAGATTATCTCACCGGATGGGCCAAGTCCAGATAAGCCGCGCGCGTATAGGTCTGTAGAAGAGCTGTGCGCTCTGGCAGACAGCAATGGTATAGGTCAGGAATTTCGGAAGATCGTAGATACAGCACAAAAACACAACCTGCATGTGCGTTCTTACAGGCAACGAATTATCTTGACGCCGCCATCCAACCGAGCGCGCACACTCTCCACAGTATTTGCAGTACCAGCAAGAGGTAGTGACAGATTGATAGCAGCATCTATTTGGCCGGGAGTCTTTACGGAGTTCTATCCGGTGACTAGGGAGAAAGCCGAGGAGGTCCTCGGACCAGGCGGATGGCGTAGGATGACGTCGGCAGAGGTAGGTGAGTTCGTAGCGCGTTTAGACCGCTTGTTTGAAACCATGGAGAAGCCAGATCAAACAGAGTAGGAACGTTGGTTCTGCCGTAAAAACAGGCCCGCCGAGTAGCTAAGTCAGCGGCCAGCGACTGCGTAGAGGTTCAGGCCATTATCAGCGAAAAAGACTTCCCTGACCGCTAGACCGGCTGCCTGGCAGAGCGTTTTCAGATCGGCTTCACTGATAAGGTGGCAGTAGCGAAGGCCGTAGCCACCGCGCCGCCAATCCAGGAGATAGTCCCCCGCCTCTACCTGGCTTTCGTCAAGGCCGATAGTGGCCCAGGGGACGATCTTGCGCCGCAGGCGCTCGCTCGCCAGGAATTGCCAGGTGGAGACGATGAGCGTACCCGATGGGCGAAGCAGAGCGGCTATCTGCTGCACGAGGCGCACGCGCAGGTCATCGCCAGGGATGTGGTGCAGAAGGGCGAGGGCCAGCACATGATTGAAGGCGTTGTGTTCTATGCGGTCAGGCCAGTCGGGTTGGGTGATGTCCAGGATAGCAAAGGCCGCGGTCACGTGGGTCAGGGCGGACGCGCGCTCGCGGGCCAATGCGATGAGGGATGGGCTGGCGTCTATGCCCAGGTAATCCATACGGCGACCCAACCTATCCAGCGCGCGGGCCGCGCGCCCATCGCCGCACCCCACGTCCAGGATACGCCCGCCCTCTCCGACGTAAGAGAGCGCATGGGTGATGCTGGCCTGCGATGTATTGCGCGAGTCCGCGAACTGGCGGGCAAAGTGTTCGTAGAAGGATCGGTTCAGATCTAACAGTTGGCTCTGGATGTGTGGTTCCACGGCCCTGATTATAATGGGATGGGTTGAGACGGGCAAGGATGAGATAAGGTGTTCACGGAAGCAGAGAAGCGTTGGCAAGAGTTGCACACGGGTTTTGACGCGACGGCTTATGAGGCCCAACTGACGGCTATCGTGGAGGCGGTGCGGTCGGAGAAGGAGTTTGACGCGCGCACGCTGCAACGCATCCTGCACCGTTATCCCAGGGATGCGCGCGGCATCTTCTCCAAAGACCAACTTCTGCGCGGCTATCGCGCGCTTTGTGAGGCGGGTCGCTTCCCCTTTGAGCGCGAGACTTCCCGCCGCCTGCAGATGAAGCCGATGCGCACGGTCTCCGGCGTGGCCCCGGTCGCGGTGCTGACGAAGCCCTACGCCTGCCCTGGCCGGTGCATCTTCTGCCCCACCGACGTGCGCATGCCCAAGAGTTACCTGCACGACGAGCCGGGGGCGTTGCGCGCCGCGCTCAACGAGTTTGACCCGTATCGCCAGGTCGCCAGCCGCATGGAGAGCCTGGAGGCCATCGGCCACAACACCGAGAAGGTTGAACTCCTCATCCTGGGGGGAACCTGGTCTGCCTACCCGAAGTCGTATCAGGAATGGTTTGTGCAGCGTTGCCTGGACGCGATGAACGAGCGCGGTTCGGCATCACTGGAGGAGGCGCAACGGCTCAACGAGGAAGCACCGCATCGCAACGTGGGCCTAGTCATAGAGACCCGGCCCGATTGGGTTACCCCAGATGAGGTGCGCCGCCTGCGTCGCCTGGGTGTCACGAAAGTCCAATTAGGCGCGCAGAGCCTGGATGACCACATCCTGGAATTGAACCGGCGCGGGCACGACGTAGAAGCGACGCGGCGGGCGGTGCGTCTGCTACGGTTGGGCGGGTTCAAGTTGCACCTGCACTGGATGCCCAACCTCCTGGGCGCGACGCCGGAATCGGACCTGGCGGATTTCAAGAGGCTGTGGGACGACCCCGCGCTGCGCCCCGACGAACTGAAGATCTATCCCACCGCCCTCTTGCGCAACGCCGAACTCTACGAGTGGTGGGAGCGGGGGGAATACCAGCCCTACGAACGCGCGGCGTTGATAGACCTCATTGTCGACTGCAAGGCGCTGGTGCCGCGCTACTGCCGGTTAAACCGCATCATCCGGGACATACCGGCGGGCCACATCGTCGCTGGGAACAAAGAATCGCATCTGCGCCAGGTGGTGCAGCAGGAGATGCGCCGTCGTGGGCTGCAATGCCGGTGCATCCGCTGCCGGGAGGTCGGCACGAAGGCGGTCAAATCTGCCGACTTGAGCATCACCGAGATACGCTACGATACCGGCGTAGCAGAGGAGTGGTTCCTGAGCGCAGACACACCGGAGGACCGCCTGGCCGGCTTCCTGCGCCTCTCTCTGCCGCAAGACCGCGCGGCGAGCGCAGTCCTGTTTGCGGAGTTGCGCGGCTGTGCCATGATCCGCGAGGTGCACGTCTATGGCCCGGCCCTGCGCATCGGCAGCGCGAGCGAAGGGGAGGCGCAACACATCGGCCTGGGCCGCCGCCTGGTTGAGCGGGCGACGGAGATCGCACGGAGCCAGGGGTATGGCCGTCTCGCCGTGATCTCCGCCATCGGCACGCGTCCGTACTATTGCCGTTTAGGCTTTGCGCCCTCAGGTCTGTACATGGTGCGGTCGCTGACCTAATACTACAACCTCATTTTGTCATTCTGAGGAGCGAAGCGACGAAGAATCTCGTGATCGCAGCCACATAGGGTGCAGGGATAGCAAGATTCTTCGCTCCCTGCGGTCGCTCAGAATGACAATTCGTTAACTGAGGTTGTAGTACTAAGCAGACATTCGCAATTCATAGTCACAAAGGAGGCTACAATGGAATACACAACCCTCGGACGGACAGGGCTGAGAGTCAGCCGGCTCTGCCTGGGAACGATGAACTTCGGTCCTCTCACCCCAGAAGCCGATAGTTACGCGATCATGGACAAGGCTCTGGAATTAGGCATCAACTTCTTTGATACGGCCAACGTCTATGGCTGGAAGCAGTATGAGGGCTACACCGAACAGATCATCGGACGCTGGCTGGCCCAGGGCGGCAGACGACGTGAGCAGATCGTCCTGGCGACCAAAGTCTATCACGCCATGGGCGACAGTCCCAACGAGCGCTGGCTGTCGGCCTACAACATCCGCCAGTCGTGCGAAGGGAGTCTGCGCCGTCTGCAAACAGATCACATTGACCTGTACCAGATGCACCACGTGGACCGCAAAACGCCGTGGGAAGAGATCTGGCAGGCGATGGAGGTGCTCGTCCAGCAGGGGAAGATCATCTACGTCGGCAGCAGTAACTTTGCTGGTTTACACATCGCCCAGGCGCAGAGCGCGGCGGCAAACCGCCACTTCCTCGGCCTGGTATCGGAACAGAGCCTCTACAATCTGAGGACTCGCACGATTGAGTTGGAGGTTATCCCGGCCTGCCGCACCTACGGCCTGGGTCTGATCCCGTACAGTCCCCTGGCAGGCGGCCTCTTGGGCGGTGCGCTCCAAAAGGCGACGGAAGGGCGGCGGTCTAACGAGAGGGCGCAGCAGCAGGTTGAGAAGCATCGCCCCCAACTGGAAGCCTACGAGGGACTCTGCGGTGAACTCGGCGAGAAGCCGGCCGACGTCGCCCTGGCCTGGATGCTGCACAACCCGGTAGTCACCTCTCCTATCATCGGGCCGCGCACCATGGAGCAACTGACGGGAAGCCTACGCGCCCTGGAGATCAAGTTGTCCTCTGAGACGCTGACCCGGCTGAACGAGATCTGGCCCGGCCCCGGCGGCGAGGCTCCTGAAGCCTATGCCTGGTGATGTAGTTCGGGCGATTCTCTGCCTGATACCTTAAGCAAGACCGCCTGGATTCCACATCCAGGCGGTTCCGCGCACTCGTGCTTCGCATACAGGATGAGCCGGCCTTTTAGCGGCCACCGACCCTCTGAAACGTGAGAAGATAATTCACGTGGCGGTTGCCGGGGAGGCCCAGCCCTCGTACTTCGTCGCTGCTGCCCACCACGCGGAGGCTGTAACTTCCTAGAGGCGCATACATGGGGAAATCGGTGAAGCGCGCGTAGGCATCGGCGCTTTCCTTGTATCTTACGACCACATTCGTAGTCCTATCGTGCCAGGAGATGACTACATTTCCATCTACATCTCGCCCCTGCTCATCCAGCAGGCGGACAAAGATGTGGTGGCGACCGCCCGCTTGCACTTCGTCCTCATAGACTGCGCTCACGAGCCGCCAATACGGACTATCTGCTTGCGGCGACGCGCGGCTGAGGGTGATGTCCAAAGCATCTAGCCGCTTGTCCCAACGCAGCGCGGCGTCCGGCGGCGCGGGCGTGGCAGACGGCTGCGCATCCTCATTGCGGCACAAGGCAGGGAGGGCCCTGGCTACCGGGTCCACCAACCCGAAGATGCGCACCCGCGCCCCCACTGAGTCGCGTATCTCCAGGCCCCATTGCCCCGGCTCGGCGGGCGGCTGCCACACGCCCGCGGCGGCCCGCGCCGGCGAGAAGGCCGTTGGCAGGCAACGGGTCGGCTCCCCGTCGCGCCAGAAGACGAACCACCCCTGCTGAATCTCGTCGCGGGATGCGGCAGGAGCCTGTGTCACCTCTGGCTGAGGCCTGGGCAAAGAGCGCGGGCGGCCCTCTGAGGCCAGTCGCCGGACGGCATCCACCACAGGCATCTCCTCGCCGTTGTAGCCCTTGAACCAGGCCGCGTCCTCCCAATTGTAGTCACTCCCGCCGCCCGCCAGGTTCGCCAGGAGCCAGGGTGTAAAGGCGAAGTAGTAGGGCGGCGCGTTCTCCACCATGTACCTGAAGGCTCCCGCCGTCCACTCTGCCACGTCGCTATCGGTTACCCGCGGGTAGCGGGGGTCTTCCTGCGTGCCGGGGATGGCCCCCCCCTCGGTAGAGAGGATCGGCATGGCGAAGCCCACTTCTTGCAGGATGATCGCGTTGTAGGTCTCAAATTTGCGGAAGGCGTTGGAGTCCTGTTGGATCGTGCTCCCCCGGTAATACCCGCCCTGGGAACGAGGACGGCGGCTGCTGGCCCGCGCGTCGTTGATAAACCGCACTTCTGCCTCGCTCAGACCGCGCCGGGCAATCTCCTGGGCGGAGAGGGGCGCGCTTTGCAGGTTGACCGGGTCTTCAGGATAGTCCAATGGATGGTTAAGGAGATAGTTATGTAAAGCGATCCAGCTCTTCGCCAGAATCTCCTTTTGGCCGCGCGCCACGATGCGCCGCAAAAAGGCTTTCAGAAAAGCGGTATCCTCGTAGTTCCCGCCGGGCGCGGGGGCCGGTGTGCCGGGCAAGCCCCCGGCACGCACCACGGCCTGCGCTGCCAATAACCAGTTGTCGGCGATCCGCTCCGGGCTGATGCGCTCGCCTGCTCGCCACCCTCCTGATTCGCCGGAGACGTTGGGTTCGTTGTATAACTCAAAATAATGCACACCCAGCGGCACAGCCTGGCGCACCAGGGCTTCCAGGTGTTCGTAAGGCGTGTTGTCCGCCCGATAGACGCGCAGGATCGGCATGATGCCCCGCTTGACCAGCGAGTGGATCAGATACTCGTGCTCCACTTTGGGCTGGTCGGCCTGCATGATCTTGACCCACTTGATGCCGAGGCGGGCAGCCTCATTTACGAAACGATCTACCGTCGCAGCAGGTTGGGCGTGCAGAGTGGGAACCCAATGAATCCCCCAGCCGTTGTCCTTCGGGGGGCGCGGGAAGCGATCCAACCCCGCCGATGGTCGGGGACTCTGCTGTGGGGTCGGGGTTGGGTTGTCCGTGGGTAGAGGCTGTGCCACCACTCCATTCCGCCGCGCCTCCCCGCGGCGGGGATGCGCCTTGAGCCTTTCCACGACGGGCAGATGGTTCCCCGCGCGGTCGTGATACCAGGCCCACGATTCCCAGGTAGCGTGGGGTGCACCCAACGCCTGCTCCGCCAGGAGCCAGGTGTTGTTGGCAAAGTAGTAAGCCGGAGCCCGATCCAGCATATACTCAAAAGCCTGGATGGTGTATTCGGCCATCAGGCGCTCGCTCACGCGCGGGTAGCGACGGTCATCGGTTGAACCTACGGTTGCTCCCCCCTCCGTGCTGATGAGCGGTATCTCAAAGCCGAAAATCTGATAGAACAGGTTTCGGTAGGCTATGAAACCCAAGAAACCAAAGGGGTCGTCGTCTATCGTGCTTCCCAGATAATGGCCTCCCTCCGAGCGGGGGAGACGCGACCTGGCCCTCGCCTCGTTGATGGCCGCCACCTCTGCGGGGCTTAGCCTCTCCGCGGCGATCTCTTCCGCAGTGAGGGGGCGCCCTGTCAGATTCACCTCGTCATACGGATAATCCGGG
Source organism: Anaerolineae bacterium (assembly GCA_020853075.1). Lineage (GTDB taxonomy): Bacteria > Chloroflexota > Anaerolineae > JADYZS01 > JADYZS01 > JADYZS01. Next base: position 6,695 of record JADYZS010000251.1, read on the forward strand.
GGATGGTTCAGGAAGTAGTTGTGCACCGCGCCCCAACTGCGAAAGAGGATAGAGGTTTCGCCACGCCGCTTAAGCCCCTGGAAGAAGCGCACAAAGAACGACCCCTGCCATTTCGGATCCTTCAGAGACGGCGGGAATAGAGAGGGCACGGCGGGGAAACCACCGGCCTGCTGGATCACCCGCGCCGCCGGAATCCAGATATTGAGCAGTCGCTCCGGATCGGGTTGTTCGCCATCGCACCAGCCACCGGGCTCGCCCGGGATCTCCGGTTCGTTGAAGAGTTCGTAATAGAAGACGCCACGCGGGCGGTAGTAATCCACCAGCCGCCGCAGCGAATCCAGGTCCAGGGCGTGATTGCAGCGAAAGTAGATGCGCATCACTGGCATGATGCCACGCTCTACCAGCCGTTTGATCAGGTAGTCGTTGTGGCGCCCGTCGGTGCCATCGTTGAGGAATTTGACCCAGCGCACGCCCAGCGCGGTGAGTTCATCTACGAAGTAATCCACCGCGTCAGAAGGCGAGCCGTAAATCTGGGTTGTCCAATGAATCCCGAAGCCGTTATCGCGGGGCGGGCGGGGATAAGCAGAAAGCGGCAGCGGCCCGTCGGCCGCGACCCCGACGGGTGGTAAGAGCGAAATGATGATAGCAAGGATGAGAACCAGACAGAGGCGCATGGACGCGGGCACCTATTGCATAGGGCTGAAATCCGTATGCGGCCCCCACCCTACCCTCCTGACAAGGGTATCTCTGTGAGTGACCTACTGCCCCTTGTGAGACTTTTCCCTCCCCCGCGCAGAGCGGGGGAGGGTTAGGGTGGGGGCCCAACCAGAAAGGGACATCAACTACCGCACCAGATTCACCAGGTCTTGCAGCATCTGATCAGACGCGGTGATCACGCGCGAGTTGGCCTGGAAGCCGCGCTCGGCCATGATCATGCTGGTGAACTGTTGCGCCAGGTCAACGTTCGCCATCTCCAGATAGCCGGCCTGGATCACGCCGCGGCCCCCCGTGCCGGCCGCGCCGATGGTAGCCGCGCCGCTGTTAGATGACGGCGCGAACATGTTGTCGCCGACACGCAAGAGACCGCCAGGGTTGACGAAGGTCGACAAGGCCACCTTCGCCACCACTTTGCGCATCCCGTTGCCGTAGTTGCCGGTCACGTCACCGTTGCCGGAGACGCTGAAACCGATGAGTTGCCCCGGCGCGTAGCCATCCTGCACCGCCGCGCTCAACTCGCTCTCATCCGCCAACTGCGACAACTGATCCAGGTCCAGGTTGATGGTCTGGGCCGTCGCGCCGTTGCTGAAGGTGAGACCGATAGTCGCCGTCGGGTTCGTGGCCGAGTACTGGCCCGAAGACGTGAAGGTGATGGTGGTGGGCGTGGCTGGCGTCAGGGCTGTGATTGTGGCATCGTTTTCGGAGGCCTGCCACGTCCAGGTGTTCACGCCGATCTTGTTGTAGGTCAACGTGATGGAATGGAGCGCGCCCAGAGAGTCGTAGATTTGGATATTCGTCGTAACGTTCTGGGGATCATAGTGGACATTGGCCGCGTTGCCCGCGGCGAAGGTGCCATCCACAAAGGGCCCCGCGCCGAACTCAATGGTCAGCCCTCGCTCGGTGTCAAAGGTCGTGCCGGGGGCAGGGAGAGCCAACCAATGGTCGGGGCCGGTGCTGCTCGCGATCTGCACCGCATTGCCCGCGCTGTCCACCAGCCGGAAGTTCCCGGCAGCCGTATCCACCTCTACGTAGTAGTCACCTGCCGCCAGTTCGGTCTGGCCCACCGCGACGAAGTCGGTGCCGAAGTCATCCACCGTCCCCGCCACCGCCACGATGTCTGACACCGCGCCGGCAGCCACCCTGGCATCCAGATTTCCACCCAGTTGCACATTGCGCGTGGCCTGCGCGATCAACCCCTGGTTCAGGGGAATCATAACGGGAGCCACAGCGCCCGTTGTGTCAATGACACCGTTCGCATTGGCGTTCCAGCCTAAGACCTTGAGGCCGGTGGTTGGGTTCAAGAGCGAACCATCCAGGCCCAGGTCAAGAGCACCATCGCGGGTGTAGAGAGGCTCGGTTGTGCCCTGGAGCACGAAGAACCCCCCACCCTGGATCGCCAGGTCGTTGATGCGGCCCGTGGCTTGCAGCGCGCCTTGACCGAAGACGCTATCCACGCCGCCCAGGGTCATGCCCAGGCCGATCTGGACAGGGTTGACACCGCCGAGGTTGGCCTGCGGCGCGGCTCCAGCGCTGATGATCTGGCTCAACAGTTCGTGAAAGGTCGCACGGCCAGTCTTGTACGCCGTCGTGTTGACGTTGGAGATGTTGTTCGCCACCACGTCCATATAGATCTGGTGGTTGCGAATGGCCGATGCGGCACTGAGCATAGAGCGAAGCATGTGAAAACCTCCTTAGGGTTTCTGTCCGCCTTGTGAGGCGGGGGTTGTCGTGGCCCCCTACAAGAGGTCCGGCCAACGACAATAGGCTATTCATGACAGGGGTCATGCCGACTTGGCATTGCTGCGATGCACGAGAATGGCGCTGTCAATGTGGGTGAATACGTTAGATTTTTGTTCTCCTCTCTCCAGTGCGGTGATGACGACCTTGTTGCGGACGCTGACTACCAGAGCCAGGTCGTCCAGCAGGATGAGCGATTCCTTTGCTCCTTTTGCGCTCGCCATCTCCACCGCCTGGGTTAGAGTTGCCGTGTCCTGCTCGCTCAGTTGTATCTCTCGGCTGCGCAGCCGTTCCTGAGCGTGAGCCGAGAAGCGCAAAGCCTGGTCGGTCTGAGTCTGCAAGACCTCGGCGAAGTTGGGGCCCGCGGAGCGATCAGGGCGTTCAGCCCGGCCCTTACCAGCCTCAAGGCCGGCCGGCGGCTTGATGGATGGGGATATGCCTGTTACTTTATCAACCATACTACCTCCTATTGCTCCCGCACCGCGGTAACCTGGCTCAAGGAGATGGAGTCGCCATCTACGTCCAGGAACACCTCGCCATCCAGCACGCGCACGCCCTTTACCTCACCGGTGATCTGGATGCCGTTCTCTTTGGTCGCCTCAACGGTCTTCCCGATCAGGGACCCGGCCTGCAGGAGTTGCTGTTGGCCCATCATCGCATTCAGGTTATCGTTCATCGCCCACATCTGCTCCAACAGGCTGAGTTGTGCCAACTGCTGGAAGAAATCCTGCCCCTCCATCGGGCTCAAGGGATCCTGATTCTGCATCTGCATCAGGAGAAGTTGCATAAACGCTTCTTTCCCCAACGCGGCAGGGTCTTGCGTTCTCTGGGCATTTGCAGTCGTGGCGGCGGTGACGTTCCTCGTGCCAACCATCAGGCCCCAGATATCGTTGCTCATTTCACCTCCTGTGCCTTTGTACAAAGGCTGTCAGATCATCAAGTCCACCAGGCCTCGTGGCCTTGCCGGTGCGGTTACCCTGGCCTGCGCCAAGGGAATGTCGCCGGATCCGTCCCTGTGGTGAGGGGCGACGTAGTGGACTCCCGCCCGGTCATGCGGCTGGTCAAACCACTGTCCTGACGTGGTGCCACCACCCATCAGACCTACGTCGCACTGGCCGATCAGCAGCCCACGCCCTTCCAAAGCAAACCGCAACTCCGGCAGCGCCTGTTGGACGACCCGGTGCGCCTGTGCGGTCTCTACCCTCAGATACACGGAAAGCCTCTCTTCCGAGAAGGAGAGTTGAGCGTCCACCCGTCCCAGCTCCTTGGGGTAAAGTGCCAGGCGGCACTGCTGCTCGCCGCGCCGGACGGCCTGGGTGAGTCGTTCCACCAGATACCGGCTGACGGCTGCGGGGACTCCGTCCTTCTCATTCGCCCAAGAGAAGGCATGCAGCGAAGATTTGTCCACCGCGGACTGCGCTTCTACAGACTCTGAAGCCGGGCCCTCTTTGATCATTGGCGTTGCTGGTTGGAGTGCGGTACTCGCTGCGCTCGCTGCGCTCGTCGCGCTCACGGTAGTCGCCATCCCATAACCGGCAGACCGTTGGGGTTGTCCTCCTTGCCGCTCTGGTGACGGCTCCTGGGCAGTTTCGTATCTCAACGGCGAACCTTGCGGCACGGCTTTTTCCGCTGCTACGAGGGGGCGTGTCTCCGTGTATTCCGGCGAGACGGCGCGCAGCGAACCGTGTACTGCCTTCCCGCTCGCTTGGGCCTTCACGCCGAGCCGCTCTCGCGTCCCTCGGAAGGGCCACCCCGTTGCTTCTGACATCAGGCCGGGTTGCCAGAAGTTGCCTGGCTCCATAGGCACGGTGCCCTGGCTGGGTTCCCTCGCCTGCGCTGCACCCCGCTGCGAAACCCCGTGCGGCTCAGAGAATCGCATCCAGACATCGGCCTGACGCCACACTTGCGCTCTTTCCGGTCCAGCACCAGCAGGTGTGAGCATCGCGGCTTCGGTGAATCCTTGTGTTACTACATCTGCCTGCCCATTTGCCGGTTGCAGCGGGTTCCTCGTCTCGCCCACGCCCTCGTCCACGGTGAAGCCCTGCGGCGGCAAGGGGTTGCGCGCCGCGCCGGTCTGACCCATCACGTCCCTTCGCTCTGATATACCGCTTGGCTGTGGCTCAGGCACGAGCCTACCCGCCGGGATACTCGCCTCGGAGCGGTTGGGTTCTACCTCCGGCGGAATCTGGCCGGTTTCTGATTGGAGCGAAGATACCTTACCCTGGTGGCCGGTCACAGGCGCGATGCTTTCTCTGCTGCCCCCTGCACCATCCGTCGGCTTGCTGCTGTGAGGAGACCCCACAACCCGGACAACAGGCTCAGGTGCGACCATCTGCACTCCATCACCCGCCTCAGACGTCATCCCCTCTAGGGGCACACCCTCTGCCGGAACCGCCGGGACAAGTGGCCGGGCAACGTGGGCCGCTTGCGCGAGGGGAGGGGAGACCGGCTCACCTCTCACCGCTGGCACGAGACGAACCCCATCTTCACCAGCCTGTGCTATCCCGCTTAGCGGCTCCCCTGCTGTGGCGGTAACCGCGGCGATAGAGTCCGTTTGTTGCCCCATCACCTCACTATTCCCCATCCAGGCAGGCCGTGCAGCCGCTGCCGCGGGCAGGGTAGCAGGAGACGCCTGCTGAGCCAGGGCCAGGAGCGCAGCGAGCCCCGCCCAGTTCAGCGGCCCCTCTCCTGGGACCTCCTTATTGTCAAGCGAGGTGTTGTCAGCGGAGCCCTCCGGCGAGGGCAACGCAACTTCAGATTCAGGCGCAGTTTCGGCTGCGCCCGTCGCGACCGGCGCAGCAGGTAACCAGTCGCCCGCAAGGAGTGCGGTGAGGGCCGCTTCACTATCCGACCCAGTCGCCTGAGCCGACAGGTGGGCAAGGGCTTCCGCCAGCGTCCCGGCGAAGAGGGCTGCATCCTCTCCTGGCGGCGCGGTGCCGGCGAAGGGGAGACAACCTGCCAGGGGATCGGCGGGCAGAACAATCGGTAGCGTATTCATCGTGTTTCACCTCCTTTCCTGCTCAGGATGTATATAGTGCGTCAGGCGGACGGCCTAACGGCAGCTACCATTGGGAAGCGGAGCCTGAGGCTGCGGGCGAGACCCGGCGCCGTGGCTCCATACGTTGGTGCGATACTCTACGCCCTCTACCTCCAACCAGAAGTTGAGATAGTGTCCCGGCTCCCGTGCCGCGCTCACGTCTATATCGTTGAAGTCCCACAGGTAATAGGTAAGCCAGGGCGTGCGAATGAGGCGCAACTGCGCCAGCGGCGGCACAGAACCGGCCAGGTCCGGGCCATCATTGATAGACCAATGGAGTCGCACAGGCGGTAAGAAACCCAGGTGGGCCGGTATCATCTCGCGCGTATCGGAACGGAAGAGCGCAGCAGTCAGGTTTGCTTTTCCGGCGGCGGATACCGGCGCGCCATCGTGCGGCCAGAGGATCTCAATGCCGGCGTCTATGCTGGTGGGGAGTTGTGAAGCACCCCGCTCCGGCGAGGAGGGGCTGGGATGCGTCGTGCCCTCATCTGCCCCCAGAGTTACGATGTTATGTAGAGTCCGTTCACCGTCCAGGGTCACGAACAAGTGCAGGAGTGGTTCCTTCCCTTGTGCTGCGGCACGATCCACCTCCAGGAATTCCCAGACGGGGTACGTTTGCCAACCATCGGTGACCATGCGCCGCGTGGCGACTCCGAGGGGACGCGCCGGCTGTTGACCCGCCGCTCCCCAGAGACGGACGGTAGGCTGCCGGTTACACAGGGGGGAGTGTGCGGCATCGGCATAGACATAAGCGGTCACGTCTATCCGTGCCCCATCCTTGCTTCCTGCGCTGGGCCTGACCGCCGCGATGCGTGCGATGGCGAGGGCAGGAGACGTTATCACGATGGGTGTGGGTGACACCTGGACGCGGGTGGGCAACGGCGTGGGCGTGGGAGTGGCCGTCGGTGTCGGCGTCGCCTCGCCTGCCAAACGCACCCGCAGGCGCGGGCGATAGCGCGCGTTCTGCCACTCGCTGCTTGCCAGGTAGTATTCCAGGGTTGGCGCGCCCTCGGCCCGGATCATCGCGCCGTGATTTCGCTCCGGGTGCGCTATCCACTCTTGTACCAGCGCACCGAGGGGAATCTCAACCGCCCCCAAGGCTGGAAACGAGAAAGTGGCTACCGGCTGCCGGTTGTCTCCGGCTCCAGGCTCCGGCCAGAGCGCGTTTCCACCGGCCATTTCCCAGGCAGCGCCGGATTCATCCCAAGAGCGCGGGACCGGATAGACCATCCCGCGCAAGTCCTGGGGCCGGGTGCGCCCCACCACCGTCAGTTCCAGCCAGGCTTCTTCTACCAGAGCCGTTACAGGCACGTCGGAGAAATCAAAAAACAGAAGCGGGCGCATACCACCGTCGCCGCGCACGGCCAGGGCGTTGGCATCGCCGAAGTTCTGCGTGGGCTGGCCCTGGCTCAAGAAGGTATCGCGCACCCGGCTTCTGTCGCCGTTGGCCCGGTAGCGAACCACGTCCGCGCCAGGGACGACAGCAATAGGAGCCAGAGTTGCAGTCGGTAGCGCGGTGCGGAGTATCATGGGCGTCGCGGTTGGCAAGGACGTCGCCGTGGCCTGCCGGGTGGCTCCTGCCGCGGGCACGACCACTTTCACCGTCGCGGTCGGGCTGCTCCGGCTGGCACGGTTCAACGGCCCAAACGTCAACCCCTTCGTGGGGGTGGGCGTCCGGGTGGAAGTGGGAACAGGCGCGGAGATGGTCGTCAGAGGGCGCAGGCGCACCGCATGGAACCAGATATCGCGACCGCCAGTAGCCGTAAGGCGCAGGTCGTTGCCGGGCTTACCGGCTGCATCCGGGAGCCGATTGCGGAAGGCCGCGTCCGCCAAGACGAAAGGACGCACGAGCCAGCGGTTGGTTCCTCCCAACGTCACAGAGCCGGCCACCTGCTTCGGCGCGCTGACGGCATCGTAGGCCAATTCCCACGTCAGGCCGGCCATGTCCGGTGTTCCATCCCAATAGGTGACCTCTACCGAGACCACGCGCTCGCCCCCATACATATAGTGGTCGCCCACGTCAAAGTAGAGGGCATTCCGCCGGTTAACGATGTCGGTGCTGCGGCTGAAGGCTCCTTGCCAGGTCTTACCGATACGGGAAGCGGTCTGCCCAGGCGCATAACCCAAGAGCGAATCGCCCGCTGCTTCCGTGCGATGGCGCAGAAACCACTCGTAGTCGCCGGCATCGCCGCACGAGTCCTGCTCGGCCCCACGCAAGGCTACCCAGGCGTCGGGGGTCGTGCGCTCGTCGCGGCCTGCGTAGCGCAAGAAGTAGCGCCACGCGTCCTCCTGCGCCAGATCCGACTCGCGCGCATAGACCACGCGGGCGTGCTTGTCCAGAGCGTTCAGGATGCTCCACCAGAGGTGCTCTTCTGCCGTCAGCGACGGTGCAGGCCGGGGTGACCAGCGATCAAATTCCAACGACACGGGAACCTCGCGCCCGTATCGCTCCAAAGGAACCCAATGAGACTTGTAGGCGAAACGCTCGCTATAACCAGGGTCGCCCGGTTGCCAGGACTGGGCGCAGCGTCCTCCCTGGCTGCCGCCTACGGAGAAGGCAGGGGCCAGCGCGGTATCGTGAAAACCGGCACCTGCTTCCCGCGCCGCCTTGACAATAGTAGCCCGCTGCGATTCGTCAAAGAACTGACCGTTGATGACCACCTGCAGGGGCACGTGGCCCAGCCCACCTACCGCGTCAAATCGCTCTCCGTAGGCGCGGATGAGTTGGCTCAGATAATCTTCCCAGGCAGCCAGGTCGTTGCCGTAGCGCGCCTGGTACGCGGCACATTCCTCCAGGTTATCGTCAACCTTCAGATCAATGGGACACGGCGACGCCTCGCCAGAGAACCCCAAGGCGATTTCCACGTGGGAGAGCCGCGCATCGGCAGCATAGCGGGCGGCCAGGGCCGCAACAAAACGCCCGATCCGTCGCTGCACGTCCAGGTTCAGGTAGTTCAGGCGGGGCTTGCCGTTGACCATGATGGGATCGTAGCCCAAAGCCCAGACAGGCGCGCAAGCATCCTGCCCATCCTCTCTGTCTTCACAGCGTAGCACCACGCCCATCACGCTCTTCTTCCCGCCCTGTGCCACCATCGCCAACCAACGATCCACACGGCTGAAGTCGTAACGACCCTCCTCGGGTTCCAGGTGCTGCCAGGCGAAACGCATCTGGCTCCCTTGCACCCAGGGAATCCGACCGGAGAGGCCGTTTGCATCATCCTGGACGTAGATGCCGGGGAGCGGCTGCCGCGCGGGTTCTCTGGCGGCCTCTGCCGTCATGCTCGCCGACCCACGCCAGACGAGAACGCTGCCCAACAGCACCATCAGGAGTAGATGCGCCCGACGCATCCTTACCGCCTTCCGTCGTTGATGACCGTGCGCAAAAGGCTGAGGCGGCGAGAAACCACCTGGGCTGCCGCCTGAAAGTGAATCACCGTCTCGGCCAGGTATGACATTTCCTTATCTATGTCCACGTTGTTGCCGTCAAGCCGGTGGCTGGTATCGCTCCGAGTAACGATTTGCATATTCTCCGGCGGCGACGGTTCAGCCAGATGTTGAGGATGAGTCACGACCATCCTCAGCCCCTGATTGGCTTCCAGGGCCTTGTCCAGTTGCCGGGCGAAGCTGACGTCGGACGCCTTGAAACCAGGTGTATCCACGTTGGCGAGGTTGTTGCCAATAGCCCGTTGCCTGGCGGTCAGGCCGTCCAGCGCGGTGACAAGGGTTTTCGTCGTTCTATCTTCTAATGTGATGCCTGCCATACTGTGCTCTCCTTAGCAGTCAGCGGATAGGTAACGGATTAGCGGATAATCCTCTCGTAGTCGGTCTTTATCCGCTAATCGGCTACGCCGAAGGCATCCGCTGACCCCTATTTGCTCTCCTCCCATGATTCTTGGGATAGGTTCTTAGGCTTCCCACTCGTGCTCACAGAGTTCCAGCACCCGCTTGACGTACCGTTGCGTCTCGGCATAGGGCGGTATGCCGCCATAGCGGTCCACCGCGCCGGGGCCCGCATTGTAGGCCGCCAGCGCCAACGAGACGTTGCCGTAACGGTCTAGCATCTGGCGCAGGAACGTGACGCCTGCTTCTACGTTCTGCGTCGGATCAAACGAGTCGCGGACCCCCAAGCCCCTGGCCGTCTCATCCATCAGTTGCATCAGCCCCTTCGCGCCAGCAGACGAGATGGCGTTGGGATTGAAGTTGGATTCGGCCTTGACGACGGCCCGCACCAGATCCGCCGAAAGGCCATGCCGGGCGGATGCCGCCACAATCAGCGCGTCAAAATCTCCCTTTGCAGAGGTTGTGCTGCCGGTTGTCGCGGGTTTCCCATCCAAACTGCGGGCAATGCGGCCCGCCCATTGCGCCAGGAGAGGCTTCAGAAACAGGTCCTGAATCGGAGCCAGATTCATGCCGGTTCCTCCACTCTGCTCTCGCGCAAGAAGCGAACCACGCTGATCTCATCCAGCGTGCGGGCTTCCTGCCGCAGGTCCTCTTCCTTCTGCTGGATCACGAATCTCTCGCGCAATTTCTCTATGGTCTGTTTCTCTTGCAAAGCCTGGGCCAACTCCGTGCGCTTCGCCTCGGCCAGTTTGGTCAGGTCGGCTACGCGAGTCTTCTGCTCCTGTTCCCGGTTCTGCAACTGCTGCATGTAGGTATATTGGTTCAGGATCAGGACACAGTCAAGCGGACTCCTCTGTTGGGTGTTCTGAATATCTGTCGCCAGGTTATAGATGCGCCCCTGAATGGCGGTCAGGGCCATCCGTTCCACTTGCAGGCTCCTCTCCAGAGCCGCGAGTTCCTGCTGCCGCAGTTCAACGATCTGTTCCCGATAATTCAGCACAGGCTGCAAACGAAACCCTGGTCGTGCCATCTCGCATCCCCTCAAGCCGTCAAGCGAGCCAGACGCTCAATCGTCATTTCATAAGGAGACACTTCATTGCCACGCTGGCGCAAGAATGCCTTAATGTCAGACAGAAGGGCTATAGCCCGGTCAATCTGGGGGTTGCTCCCCTTGGCGTACGCGCCGATGTTGATCAGGTCTTTGGCGCGCTCATAGGTTGCCAGGACCTCTCGCAACCTGCCCGCCGCTTCCAGATGGCCTGACGTGGCAAGGTCGCTAATGAGACGGCTGACGCTCGCCAGAACGTCTATGGCCGGGTAGTGGTTTTCGCTTGCCAACGCTCGCGAGAGGACGATATGACCATCCAGGATTGAGCGGACGGTATCCGTAATCGGCTCGTTGAGATCGTCCCCTTCCACGAGGACGGTGTAGAAGCCGGTAATCGTCCCCGATTCTGACGTTCCCGCCCGTTCCATCATCTTGGGCAAGAGAGCGAACACCGACGGAGGATAGGCCCGCATTGCAGGCGGCTCGCCAATCGCCAAACCCACTTCGCGTTGCGCCATGGCAAAACGAGTCACCGAGTCCATCAGGAATGTGACGTCCAGGCCCTGGTCACGAAACCAATCGGCAATGGTGGTCGCCGTCCACGCGCCCTTGAGGCGTACCAGCGGCGGATGGTCAGAGGTGGAGACGACTACCACCGAACGGGCCAGACCCTCCGGCCCTAGATTCTGTTCAATGAAGTCGCGCACCTCGCGGCCCCGTTCGCCGATGAGGGCGATGACGCTTACGTCCGACGTCGTATTGCGGGCCAATGCCCCCAAGAGGGTGCTTTTCCCAACGCCGCTCCCCGCGAAAATCCCAATGCGCTGTCCCTTGCCCACCGTCAGGAGGCCATCAATCGCCCGGATGCCGGTTTGCAGCGGTTCGCTGATCGGCGGGCGCCGCAAGGGGTGAGGCGACGAATTTTCGTGCAGGATCGCCCGCTCCGTCGGCAAAGGTCCCATCCCGTCCAGCGGACGGCCCAGGCCATCAATCACCCGGCCCAGGAGAGCGCGGCCTACCGGCACGGTGAAAGGAGCGTGTACCGCCGTCACTGCTGTGCCGGGCTGAATCCCTGCCGTCTCACCCAGGGGCATGAGCAAGGCCCGATCTTGCTTGAAGCCGACCACCTCGGCGATCACGGGGGGGCGACCGTGATTCACGCGGATCTCGCACATCTCGCCGGTTTCCGCGTTCAAGCCCTCGGCCTCAATTGCCAGGCCGATCACTTGTACGACCCGACCCTGGCGGCGTAGGGTCACGATCTGAGGCAGGAGGTCATGATAGCGGCGCAGGTTGACCGCGGGAATGGTATCTCTGGCAATCATTTATCCCCCTGAAAACTACGGAAAGCCCTCTGAATCAGATCCAGTTGCGTATCGGGTCGCCCATCTATCTGCCCGGCCCCGCAGGTCACAATACATCCCCCCGGTGCTATCCTCTCGTCAGCCACCAGTTTCCAATCCGGTTTGCTCTCTTTCGGCCAGACGGCAGACAACCTCTGCACGTCGGTAGGGTGAAGGTGAATCTGGAAAGGGCCCGACTGTCCCAATTGTTCAATGGCCCGGTGTGCCATATAGGAGATGACCTCGGCGTTGTTAGTAGCGACGTCGCCGATCACCTTGCGGGCAACGGCGAGAGCCAGTTCCACCAATTCGCTTTCTGCCCCAGACAGGATACGGACTCTCTCCTCCAAGACGCTGTTCAGAACCGCCTGCAAATGGGCGGCTCCCTGTTTGGCTTGCGCTTCGGCTACGGCTCGCCCTTCTGCACGCCCCGCCTCAAACCCTTGCTGGCGGCCTGCGGCCTCTGCCTGCTGGTAGATCGTCTTGACTTGCTGCTGGGCTTCGGCCAAAATCCGTTCGGCCTCGGCATGAGCCTGTTCCAGGAGAGAGTTGGCGAGGCCCTCCCCAACACTCTGCTTTTCGGCTTCCTCCGGGCCTTGAATGTCCGGCAGATCCTTCGCCGCTACCACACGATACTGGCGGATGATACTCTTAGATAAGGACATCGCCTTGCCCTCCCCGCGAGACGGCGATCTCTTCGGACTCTTCCAGACGCCGAATCACTTCCACGATGCGCTGTTGCGCAGCCTCCACCGTGCTCACCCGCACCGGCTTCATCACGGCCATTTCCTCTTCCATCAACTGAGCCGCGCGCTTTGACATATTGTGCATGATGCGCTCGCGCACATCTGGCTTCACCCCGCGCAGAGCGAGAATGAGATCCTTTTGATCCACGTCGCGCAGGATGCGTTGGATGGAACGGTCGTCCAACTGGACGATATCCTCAAAGATAAACATCTGGTTTTTGACGACTTGCGCCAGTTCTGGGTTCTGTTCGGTGAGCGCGTCCAGCACTTGCCGTTCCAGGCTGCGATCCGACTGGTTTAGGATCTGCACAAGGAAATCAACGCCACCTTGCTGCGACCCGGCTTCGTCGCGCAGGAGCGTGTTGGAGAGTTTGTTTTGCAGATTGCGCTCAACCTCTCGCACCACATCGGGGGTGATGCGCTCAATCGTCGCGATACGAGCCGCCACATCGGTCTGGAGTTCTGGATTCAGGCTGCTCAGAATCCTGGCGGCTTGCGCAGGGCGCAAATGCGACAGGATAAGAGCGATGGTCTGGGGATGTTCTTCATTGAGCACGCTGGCGACAGGCGCGGGGTCTGCATCGGCCAGAAAACTGAAACTCTGGGTCTTGTTCTGGTCAAGGAGCCGGGCAAGGAATTCCTCGGCCCGCTCCTTACCCATGGTACGGCCCAGCAGATCACGCACGTATTGCAAGCCGCCCTGCTTCTCGGCTTCCCGCGTCAGGATCACTTTCTGCGCCTGTTGAAGAACCTGTTTTTGGTCCTCAGGCGGCGCGGTGGGCGTGCTGAACATCTCCAGGCTCACGCGCTCCATCACGTCCTCGCGGCAGTGTTTCAGCACTTCGGCAGCGAGTTCGCTTCCCAACATGATGAGGAGCACAGCGGCGCGGCGAGAACCCGACATCTGAGCAGAAGCAGAGGCTAACGCGGAAGAAGTCTGAGATGAAGCCATCGCTTATTTCTCCGCCAGCCACGATTGGACAAGTTCAGCAATCAGTTCCGGATCTTCTTCAGCGACTGCGATCAGCCTGTCTCGCAAGGGGTTCGGAGGTGGCTCAGGGAGCATCTCTATTTCCGGGGCCGCAGACTCCGCCTGACGTACCGCTGCTGCGGCAGCGGGCTCCGGCAACTGTTGAGCGGGCATGGGAGCCGATAGTTCTTCATCCACAATCGCCACATAGGGCACCTGTTCCTGACCCAAGCGGCGCGCAAGGTCGCGGAAGGTGAGCCGGGCGAAGCGCAGCAAGATCACCAGAGCCAGGAGCAGAGCGACCAGCCGCATCAGGCTTATCATCAGAGACCTGCGTTCTGCTTCAGCCACGGACGGTTCTGCGGCAGCAGATATATCCTCAAAGGGGACCCGTTGCACGACAACGCTATCTCCGCGGCTGGTATCCACCCCCGCCGCGGCAACCAACATCGTTTGGATGTTGTCTGCCTGGGCCTGGGGGATCACGTCGCTCATCAGGACGGCAACCGAAAGCCTCTGCAAAGTCCCCGGCGCGGTGACGACGGCCTGAATCACCTTTGATACTTCGTAGTTTTTGGTCGTATCCTGCCGCTCGTATTTGGAGGGCCCGGTGGTGCCGGTAGTGGGATAGGTAGGAGGCGTCGTGTTGCTATCCACACCGGGCACGCCACCGGCCGGTGTGCCACTCCCCTCGTAGGTCTCCTCGCGACTGGTCTCGCTGCGGACGACGCCGACGCCATCGGTAAGAGGTGCGTAGGTCTCGCTGTTGACCTGCTTCTGATCCCAATTAAAAGCAGCGCTGACCCGCACGACTGCCCGGTCAGGCCCAATAGTTTGATCCAACATGGTTTGCAGGCGCGCTTCCAGTTCCCGCTCGTAGGTGCGCTGCACCTCCAATTGGCCGGTACTTGCCTGGAGAGTGGAGGGAACGGAATCGGCCTCACCTGCGGCAGAGAGGATGTTGCCCGTCATATCTACCAGGGTGATGTTGCCCGGTTTCAGCCCTTCCACGCTGCTCGCTACCAGATGCGTTACCGCGCGCACCTGGGCGCGGGTGAGTTCGGCGTTGGGTTTCAGTTGCAGGACAATGGATGCGGTAGGCGAGCGCTGCTCTGAGATGAAAAGGCTTGGCTCCGGTATGACGATGTGGACACGGGCACTCGCCACGGGCTCCATACTGGTGATAGTGCGGGCCAGTTCCCCTTCCAGAGCCCGCTGGTAGTTCACCCGCTGCATGAAATCGGTCATGCCCAGATTTCCCAATTGTCCACCGTCAAACAACTCAAAGCCAACGGTGCTCCCTTTGGGAAGCCCCTGCTTTGCCATCTCCAAGCGCGCGTTATAGACCTCCCGCGAGGGGACCTGAATGACGCTTCCCCCTTGCAGAAGGCGGTATGGGATGCCGAGGGTTTTCAGGTGGTCAACTACGGCGGCGGCATCTTCTTCACTGAGGCCGGTGTAGAGAGTGGCATAGTCGGGCGTTTGTGCCCAGAAACCGACGTAGAAGGCTAACACCAACGCGGCCACCGCCGCCGCGCCGACGACGA
>JADYZS010000252.1 GCA_020853075.1 Anaerolineae bacterium
AACGGCATCCCTTCGGCGGGTTAGCAGGCGAGGGTACGTCGCCTTGCAGGATGATCCGCCGCCGTTTCTCCTCCACCAAAGGATCGGGACTGGGCACTGCCGACAGGAGCGCCTGAGTGTAGGGATGTAAAGGGTTGCGGTATAACTCGGCGCGGCTCGTCAACTCCACGATCTTGCCCAGATACATCACGGCCACGCGGTCAGAGATGTGACGGACCACCGCCAAGTCATGCGCGATGAAAAGATAAGTCAGCCCGAATTGCTCCTGCAGGTTCTCCAACAAATTGATGATCTGCGCCTGGATAGAAACGTCCAGGGCCGAGACCGGCTCATCGCAGACGATGAAGCTTGGATGCACCGCCAGGGCACGGGCCACCCCGATACGCTGGCGTTGGCCGCCGGAGAATTCGTGGGGGTAGCGGTTGATGAAATAAGGATTAAGGCCCACCACCCGCAGCAATTCCTGTACCCGCTCCTTCTTCTCGTTCCCCTGGGCGATGTTGTGCACTTCCAGCGGCTCGCTGATAATGGCCCCCACCGTCATGCGAGGGTTCAGCGAGGCGTAAGGGTCCTGGAAGATCATCTGCATCTTACGTCGCTGGCGGCGCAGGGCTTCGCCATGCAACCCGGTCAGATCGTCTTTCTCAAAATAGACTTGCCCGGCTGTGGGCCGATAAAGTTGAAGCAATGAGCGACCCAGGGTAGATTTTCCGCACCCTGATTCCCCCACCAACCCCAGCGTCTCGCTCCGGTGAATGGCGAAGGAAACGTCGTCTACCGCCTTGATGTCGCCCACGTGGCGCTGGATGATGCCCCGCACGATGGGGAAATACATCTTCAGGTGTTCCGCCTGAACCAATGAGTTACCGTTAGTTTGGCTTTCGCTCATCAATTCAACACGCCTATACCGGCCCGCACAGCAGGTGCAATATCCACCCAACACGCGACACTGTGTTGAGGGGCAACCGTCTCCAATGGCGGCATCTGCTCCAGACAACGGTCTATACGGAAGTGACACCGCGCCGCAAAGGGACAACCCGGCGGCAGGTCAATCAAATCCGGCGGAAGGCCCTCAATAGGAGAGAGCCGCTCTGGCCGCTCTTCATCCAGGCGCGGGATGGAACGCAACAGACCAAAGGTGTAGGGGTGGCGAGGATCGGCATAGAGATCCTGCACACGGGCCATTTCCACCACGTAGCCCCCATACATCACCATCACCCTATCGGCCAGGCCCGCGACCACGCCCAAATCGTGGGTGATCCAGATGATAGCCATGCCGACATCTTTTTTCAGTTGTCGCACCAGGTCAAGGATCTGAGCTTGAATGGTGACGTCCAAAGCGGTAGTGGGCTCGTCGGCAATGAGGAGTTGAGGGGTACAAGAAAGCGCCATCGCGATCATCACACGCTGGCGCATACCACCGGAGAATTGGTGGGGGTAATCGTCTATCCTGCTGGCCGCGGCCGGGATGCCGACCATCTCCAAGAGATCAATAGTGTGCCGGCGAGCCTGGGCCCGATCCATGCCCAGGTGCAACTGCAATGCTTCGCCGATTTGTTGCCCCACGGTGAGAACAGGGTTGAGAGAGGTCATGGGGTCCTGAAAAATCATGGCGATACGATGGCCTCGTACCTGGCGGATCTCCTCTTCGCTTAACTTAAGCAGATCGCGTCCCTCAAACCATACTTCGCCTCCTGTGATCTTGCCAGGAGGTTGGGGGATAAGGCGGATGAGAGACATGACACTGACGCTCTTGCCGCAACCGGACTCGCCGACAATGCCGAGCGTTTCTCCTTCGTTCACCTGATAGGA
The DNA here is from genome assembly GCA_020853075.1 of Anaerolineae bacterium. Classification (GTDB taxonomy): domain Bacteria; phylum Chloroflexota; class Anaerolineae; order JADYZS01; family JADYZS01; genus JADYZS01. The sequence continues at coordinate 1,813 of JADYZS010000252.1, forward strand.
GATGCCATTGACGGCTTGAACAACACCGTCTTGGGTGAAAAACTGGGTGCGAAGCCCTTTCACCTCCAATAGCATTCCCATCCTGCCTCCATTGGCCTTAGTTGGTCAAAATAGTATCATAAACCTGATGGCTTGTCAAGACAACTTCAACGCACAAGATACGCACAAACTACGGCCAAGAAATGGGGCGCCGAGTCAACTGGGACGAATTTCTCTTGGCTTACTCAGCGCCAATATCTTGTGGATGGCAGGCCGTGTCTCTTTTTTCTCCAGCAGGCTGGCGTTCACCACACCATCGTCGGGCAAAGGCTGCCCCCGATCCAACACGGTATAACGAAGCGGCACTTCTACTTCTACGGTTTGGGTAGGAGGTGTTGCTGTCGGTCTGACGCGCGTCGGTTCGGCCCCGTAGGGGAGACCGATCTGGCCGCGGGCCAACGCGGCGCCGATCAGCATCACCAGTAAGGCTGTCGCGGCGAGAGGCTGCGTACGCTGCAAGAAGGCACGCCAAAGCCCTGGGCGCGGCCGTTGCTGGCTGGCAGCACCCGGCGACAGCCGGGCGCGCAACCTCTGCCAGCCATCAGGAGGCGGCTCCTCGCCCCGCACCATCTCGCGCAGATCCCAGCGGATGAGGCTGTCCACCTCCTCGTCATACTCTGGCTCTGAGGGCGGGGCAAGCCACTTCTTAAGTAAATTCATAGGCGGCACCCGTCGCAGAGATTGCTTCGCCTTGCAGGAGGCGAAGGGCGTTTCGCAAAGCCTTGCGTGCATAGTAGAGACGGGACTTGACCGTTCCGACCGGACACCCCAGGATGAGGGCGATCTCTTCCACGCTCAAGTCGTTGAGGTAATAAAGGACAACCACAGCCCGGTGCTCAAAACTCAACTTTGCCAGTACCGACTGGACGATGGTCTCTATCTCACGCGATTCAGCGTAGTGTTCAGGCGAAGCCTGGGGGCCTGCCACCAGCCCATCCACCAATTGTTCTAAAGAAAAAGAGGCGCGACGACGTCGCGTTAACCAGTTGTAGGAGAGATTAACGGTCACACGATACAGCCAGGGGGAAAGGGGGATAGAGCCGTCCAGGTGGTTGACGTGGGCATGAAATCGGAGGAAACAATCTTGCAGTATATCTTCGGAGGCTGTGCGGTCGCGCGTGACGGCGAGGGCAGTCCGATAGACCTGTCCTTTGTATTTGTCGTAAAGGGCCTCAAAAGCACGCCAGTCGCCCGACCGTATCTGGGCAATCAATTGTTGGTCGTCGGAGGTCGGCACAACCCATCTCCTGGGCACCCAAGGTGAGGCTTCTTCGCCCCCACGCGACCATCAGACAAATCTGTTATCATATATACACCCGCCACTGGCTCATCAGGTTCAAAGGGGTTGCGGTCTAGTCACCCCTAAAGTGGTAGAAAGCCCCCGGTCAGGCCACAACCTATTACCGTGGGGTGAGGGCGGTGTTGGCATCGGTCACGGCCTTGTCCAACGCCGCCTTGGGGTCGGCGCCCTGGATGACCGCGGCTACCGCGTCCTGAATGATCGTCCGCACGGCGTTCCACTCTGCCATCTGCGGCTCCACCTTGCCATATTGCACCCACTCAAAAGCCTTCTGGAACTCCCGGTTCTTCTCTGCATAGGCTTTGAACTCCGGGGATTCGGCTGCCGACCCGCGCACAGGAAAGGAGTTGGCAGCGATGGCCCATTTTGCCGTTTGATCTCGCTCGGTGAACCATCTGATGAAGAGCCAGGAGGCCAGTTGTTGTTCCCGTTTCTTAGCCCTAAAGACGCTCAGGCTGGGCCCGTGGATGACCGTGACGATCTGGGGCGTGGAACGGGGGAAGTAAGAGACGCTCCAATTGAACTTGCCACCCTCCTCCACCGCTGCGCGATAGGAGGAAAGGTTTGCCGACGAACTGAAGGTGAAGACGGTCTTGCCAATGCCGAAATCGGCCTGATCCCAGAGGTTGCCGGAGCCCTGATAGGCATAGCCGTTGTCAAGAAGAGTTTTGAGGAAAGTGAGGCTATCAAGCCCGGCCTGGCTGCCGAAAAGGACCTGTTTGCCATCCTGGCCGATCATCTCGCCCCCACGGCTGAAAACCCAACCGGCGAAGGTAGAGGCCGAAGGTCGCGCAGCGTAGCAGGGGAGATCTTTCTTTTCCTTCGCGGCCTTGCAGACGGCCAGGAACTCATCCCAGGTCTGGGGCGGCCCCGCGAAACCGAGCTCCTTCAGCACGTCGGCGTTGTAATACATCAACTCCATGCTGCGATTGAGCGGAAAGCCGAGAAGTTTGTTGCCCAGTTTTGGATGGCGGTCGGAGTTAACGAAAGAGGCGAAGATGTCTTTCCTGTCCTCTTCGCTTAAGCCATACTTTGTGCTGTTCACGTAGGGATCCAGATTCAACACGGCGTCGGCCTGGTCATAGACTGCGGCCTGGTTGCCGTAAGCGACGGCGACATTGGGTGTCTCGCCGGAGGCGATGGCCGCCTGCAATCTCTTGAAGACGTCGTTGTAGTTGCCGCCGATGAACTCAGCCTTGACTTTGATCTTCCACTCGTTCTTGTTGTTGAAATCTTCCACCAGGGCTTGCAGCACCTCGCCGCTCTGCTGGCTAGAGGCGTGCCAGAGAAGGATGCTCTGGCCCGTGGGGTCCAACTGGCTGATGGCATCAAGAGCCGGCGTGGCTGTGAGAGTGAGTGTAGCCGGTGCAGATGTGGGTGTGAGCGCGGGGGAAGTCGCCGTCGGCGCAGGCGTGACTTGTGTACAGGACGACAGCAGTAGGGCCAGGATGGCGACGATGGCGAGCAACGTAAACGATAGGCGGCTCTTCATGATCCCTACTCCCGTGAGGCACACGAGGTCGGATACGACTGCACAAACAAAACCCCCTTGTTAAGCGGAATGAGTATATTCTACCACAACCACCCTCGCCATCAAGGGGGGGATTGCCACGTTAGGGCTGCGTCACAGTCCGCCATCGGATAAAATCCGACGGCTGTACGTTCACGTTTTGTAGGGGCGCGGCATGCCGCGCCCCTACTGCGGGCTTCCTAGCCTGGTTGCCGTCGGTTTCCCCTGTGCCGGGCTGCGCCCGGCAGCCTGTCGGCTTGCGCCGACTAGGTGCAAGCGAGGCGCGCACGGCAACCGACGGTGAACGCGTCATAGAGTCCCTCTGCTCAGGAGGTCACCCGTCCATCCGTGACCGGCCTCGGCCTCGCCAGGAGATCACTGCAATGAAAAGCCCCCATACCAATATCCACAGCCAGCCGCCCCCATCGCTCGGCCCGCTGCCCACGCCGGTCGGGCGGATACGAATCACAGGCAACCCCGCCAGTTTCTCTCGCACGACCTCGTCGGACGCGGTGAGGGGGTTAAACCCCGCGAAGAAACCGGCGAACCCGGCACTCCGGAGCATCCGGAGCGTCGCGCGCATCGCCTCGTCGGGATCGGTCACCTCCTCGGCCACACCCATGATAGTCCCGCCGGGCATGATGACTTCCACGTGCGGCTGCGCCCGCAGGTTGCGATACCAGTGGGCCACGTGACCGAACCCGGCCAGGCAATAGACGTGGCCGTTCAAGATGGCGTAGTTCACCGGCGCATAGCGCACCTTGCCGGTCTTCTTGCCGATGGTCTTCAAGACCATGATGTAGCCCGAGAAGGGGCTGCCCAGGAAAGGGCCAAGCCCTAGCCGGAACATCGGCACCATGAAGAAGCGGTTGAGATATGAGAAGATGCGGCGCAAGAGGAGAGAGTGAGACATAGACGATGCGACCAATAGAACTATCCCAGTTTATACGCCTTCTTCGCCAGGCGATACGCGGTGTCGTGGATCATCTCTGTTGCGTCGTCCATATCCACGATGCCGCGCACAACCAAACCCGCGAGCCAGTTCGCGTCCACTCGCCGCGCCAGGTCGTGGCGCGCGGGGATGGAAGGGAAGGCGCGGGTGTCGTCGTTGAAGCCCACCGTATTGTACAGTCCCGCCGTCTCAATGACCTGGTCGCGGTAGCGCGCCATCCCGTTCAGGCTGTCGTGAAACCACCAGGGCGGCCCCAGTTTCACCGCCGGGTAATGCCCGGCCAGCGGCGCAAGTTCGCGAGAGTACGTCGTCTCGTCCAGCGTGAAGAGGATCAGCGTGAGGCGCGGGTCGTTGCCGTACTTGTTCAGAAGCGGGCGCAGGCTGCGGGTGAATTCCCCCTGGATGGGGATGTCGCAGCCTTTATCCAGACCAAAGCGACGGAAGACCAGGTCGTTGTGATTGCGGTAGGAGCCGACGTGGAGTTGCATCACCAGGCCATCCTCAATGCTCATGCGGGCGTTCTCCATGAGCAGGTGGCCGGTGAAGCGGGTCGCGTCGTCCGCGGTGGCCTCGCCCTTTAGAGCGCGCTGGAAGATCGCCTCCGCCTCACGCTCCGAAAGTTCGCTGGTGTAGGCAGTCAGGGCAGCGTGGTCGGTGGCGGTGGCTCCCATCTCCTGGAAATAGGCACGCCGGTTCTCCAGGGCACGAATCAGGGCCTGCACGCTGTTGACCGCGCTGCCGGTGACCTGGCTCAAGGCATCTACGTTCTTGCGCCAGCCCACGATGTCCAGGTTGACCACGCCATCGGGCCGGAAGGTGGGCAGGACGCGGCCCTGCCAGCCCGATTCCCGGATTGCCCGATGGTGAGGAAGGGGATCGGTGGCGGCATCGGTGGTGCAGAGAACCTCAATGTTGAAGCGCTCGTAGAGGCGGCGCGGGCGGAATTCAGGTGACTTTAGCGATTCGGCGATCTGGTCGTAAATATTCTGGGCCGATTCGCCGGTCAACTTGTCCCGGATACCAAAGACGGAATAGAGTTCGTGGGCCAGCCAGAGGCCAGTGGGCGTGCCACGAAAGAGGTGGAAGTTCTCGCCGAAGATTTGCCAGATCTTGCGGTGGTCCCGTTCTACCTCGCCGCCATCGCGCCGCGGTACGCCGAGGCTCTCCATCGGGATGCCTTGCGAATAGAGCATCCGGTAAATGTAATGGTCGGGGATGATGAGGAGTTCGGTCGGCGAGCCAAAGGAGTAGTCAGGGTCGGCAAACATGCGCGGGTCCACGTGGCCGTGCGGGCAGACAAGGGGCGCATCTTTGACCAGGGCATAGAGACGCTGTGCGATTTCCTTTTGTGCCGGGTTGGGGTCAAAGTAGCGATCATCGCGCGGGATGATCTGGGGGCGGGATTTCATGAGTCAGGCGACTCCTTTGCATGTTATCAGGCATGGGATGCTCTAAAGCGTAAGGTCGTAAAACGTAAATGGCAAGATCGCGGTCATCAGGTCGCATAGACCGCTCCCAGGCTCTTCAGAATTGCGTGGCGACGGAATGGGTTGCGCAGGCTGGCTTTCTCCACCAGGTCAACGGGCCGCCCCAAGATCATTTGCAGTTCATCTTGTAGGCGAACCAGGTCTAATAGACTGTACCCGGTATCGCTTCAAACTCCACCAGGGCATCTACATCGCTGTCGGGACGGAAATCGTCTCGCAGAATAGACCCGAACAAGGCCAGACTACGGATGTGGTTTCGGCGGCAGAAATCGGCAATCAAATCCCTGGGCAGGTCAAAATTTCTCTGTTTCATGGGCTCCGGACATCCTTATTGCCCCCTATTGCCGGCTCGGATCGGCAACTCTTGATGAGATTATAGCAGAGAGGGGGAGGAGCGTCAACCGAGATTTCTTGACAGTAACCCCGTGTAAAGCGATTATTGCCCCCTCGTTTGCGATGTGCTACAATCCTGACGGAAGAATTGTAGTTTCAGCCAGAAAAGTACAATTCTCCCAAGCACAATTGTACTTAACTACAATTTGAGAGTGTCTCCAGGTGTAGAACTATGCCCGAACTCCCGGAAGTGGAAACGACGGTCAACGGACTGAGGACTGACCTCCTCGGACGCAGCATTGTAGGCGTGCGCGTTCTGTGGGAAAAGGCTATTGATAGGCCGCCCCCGCCCGATTTCGCCAGCCGTCTGAGCGGGCAACGTATCACCAGCCTGGGGCGACGCGGCAAGTTCCTTCTATTCCATCTGGAAGGGGGAGATACCCTCATCATCCACCTGCGCATGACCGGGCACCTGGGGGTCATGACGCCCGCTGAACCTTTGCCCGCGCACGTGCGCCTGGTCTTCACGCTGGACGACGGGCGGGAACTTCGCTTTCGGGATATGCGCAAGTTCGGGCGGGCCTACCTGGTGGCGGACGCGAGGGAGGTGCTGGGCAACCTGGGGCCGGAGCCGCTAGGCGATGATTTCACGGCGGAGGTGCTGCGCGCGCGGCTGGGGAAGCGCGGCGCGCCCATCAAGTCCATCCTCCTTGACCAACGCGTCGTCGCGGGCATCGGCAATATCTATGCGGACGAGGCCCTCTTCTATGCCGGGATTCACCCCAAGCGGCCTGGAAGGAGCCTGGCAGCAGCGGAAGCGGAACGGCTGCGCGCGGCCATCCGCCGCGTGCTCACGGAGGCTATCGCCGACGGCGGCACGAGCCTTGATTCCTACCGCCGGCCCGATGGCTCGCGGGGGCAGCACGCCGAACGCATCGCTATCTTTCGCAAAGCGGGCTCACCCTGCCCTCACTGTGGCACACCCATTGTGCGCATCGTTCTGGGCGGGCGCAGCACCCACTTCTGCCCGCATTGCCAGACGTGAGGAGTAAAGCGTAAGATCTCGTGCCTTTGTGGAGAAAAATCTTGTTACGAACCGGCGCGGTACTTCTTGGCTTCGGCCAATTCCGCTTCCAGTTCGGCCCGGCGTTGGGCCGCGGCCCGCTTCCCTTCTTCTATAATCTCAGTCACGCGCGCACGCAGACCCTGTTGTGTCTCGCTCCCCGGTTGGGGAGACAGAAGTAAGCCAATGGCTCCGCCCACCAGCGCACCGGCTACCAGGCCGCTCAAGAAGTCCATCAGTTTACGCATGGATTCGCCTCCTTCACGAGAGGGATGCAACCCTCAAGCATAATGACGATGCCTCACACAATCTCTCCCGGCGAGCGCGATGCTGCCCTGCGGGCGCTCCTTTCCGACAAATTGCACGCCTTTCCCGATGTGTGGGGACGCGCGCCGGGCGTCCTCCTGAGAACTCTCATGCAACAGGTGCGCCCTTTGCCGGCTGCGCTCCTGCGCTGGTGGGCGGCGCATCCGCGCGGCCACGTGGTTATCGCAGGTGAGGGCCGCGGCTACGTGCCGGGACCACAAACGGCCGGCGCTTATGCGCTGGATTGCGTCGCCTGGGCCGCTGCCGACGCGCTCCTGGCCGGTGAGGACAGCCCTCTGGAAGCCATCGCCCATCTTCTTGACCATCTCCTCGGCTGCGACGGTGAGGAGGAGGGTGACTGGCTCTCTGCAGGCGGCGGCATCTCCCCCCGCTGGCGAGAGGTGGGCGCGCGCCTGCGTGAACTCTTCGCCCTGGGCTATGGCCCCACCGCAGCAACGCGGGTGAATCCCCACGCCTATTTCGCCTGGGGCTTCGTCCTCGGCCTGCGCGACCCTCGCGCCCTCAACGTAGCCGACCCGCGCCTGGAACGGCTCCTGCGCACGACCCTCCTGGACAACGATTTCTGGCGGCTTGCCGAGACACCCACCAGGGGCTAAGGACGATACCGTGCAAACAAGCGCGTCCTCGTGACTCCTGGCAGCGCCACATTGGATGAAAACGCACCGCAGAGAACGTGGAGGAAATTTTTATTCTGCGCTCTCGGCGGTTAGATGTCGCCGGCACCGGTTTATTGTAGCCCAAGCGCAAGTAAAAGGCCATTAGCGGCAAACCGGCATCATCACAGAATTCCATCCCACCGACAATTTCCACCGAACGGGATACAGCACCGACGGCGCAGCCGTTTGCCAGCGCGGTTGCCATCGGCTATAATGAACGGGCCGGAGGTGGCAGACCGATGACGTTGGAACTCAACCAGGTGACGCGGCAGGTGCACGAGATGGCGGAGTCGCTGGCCGCGCGGCAGAAGCGGCTCGTGGCTCGCCTGGACGAATTGCACGACCTGCTGCACCGCTACGCGGAGCCTGACGATGCTCTCAGGGCCAAGATCCGGCAGGCCCGCGCCCTCGGCTGGATCGGCGCGGAGCCGGGGCACGAACCGCTGACCGCGGCGATCCCCGCGCCGCCACTCCCTCCCCAGGTGAGCATCATCGCGGCCGACGGCTCGCAGATTCATCCCGACCGCCACGCCGCCGCGCTCTATTACGTCATCAACGTAGGGTCCATCCTCTATCGCTGCGGTTCCGGCGCAGCACCGGAGCCTTTCCACCAGCCGATCTTGGATTATCAGAAGGACGAGGACGAGACCGGCACCGACGACCAGCCCTTCCTCGCCGCCGACGTAGATGCCCGGCGCGATCTGGAAGAGGTCAGGCTCCTGGCCGCGCAGGCCGAAGCCGAGCGCGCGGCTACCGGCGGCGACCTGGACGTGCGCATCGTCGCCCTGGCCGATGGGCCGCTGATGCTGCTGCGCACTCTCTACGAGGCGACGCGGCAGGAGCAGCGGCAACAGGTGAATCATCATGCCGACCAGTTGGCCCGTTTGCAGGCGGTTCACGTTCCGGTCGCCGGCTACATAGACCGCCCCGGCAGTTCCCTGGTGGTGCGCCTGCTGCGCCTGGCCCAACTGGACAAGCCCGCCGAGGAATTGGAGAGCCAGGAACTCCGCGCCCAGGGCCGCAACGACCCGCCCGACCGCCTCATTTTCCATTTCTTGAAGCCGGGCGAACGCTCTGCTCTGTTCTATAATACCTCCCGCATCAACGACGACTACGAAGCCGCAGGGCAGCGCATCGCCATCTTCTACATGAACGTGGGCGGCGGCGGGAAGGGCCAGACCGGCCGCGTGGAGGTTCCCCATTGGGTGGCAGCGGACCCGGCGATGATAGGGCTGGTGCAGGCCATTCTCTATGACCAGAGCCAGGTCACGGGCGGCTATCCCTACGTGCTGGCCCGCGCCCACGAACTGGCGGTCATCACCGCGCCGGAGCGGGCGAAACTAGAGGAAATGGTGAACATTGCGCTCATCGGCCAGGGCTTTGACGCTCGCCCTTCGGAGAAGGCCCACTGGAAGCAACTGAGCAGCAGAAAAAGGAGATTCGGCAGATGAGGGATTGTCCAGAACAGGTGGGCCGCGTGCTGCGGGCGAGCACGGTGGGCTTCGCCATCGGCGTGCGCGTCTTACAGCCCGAACTCCCCACCTTCGGGACGCTGGTGAAGGTGCAGACGCAGGTTGCCACAGAGGTCCTGGGCCTCATCTACGACGTCCTCATTGACGATGACCCCTTCGTGCGGCAGCTGATCGCGGCGCGGGAACTGCGGGACGAAGACGTACTAGACCAGCGGCAGAACCGCCAGGTGCCAGCGGAGGTCAGCGTCCTCGCCGTCGGCTATCGGCGCAACGGCACCTTCTACCATCTTCTGCCCCCGCAGCCGCCCGCCGCGCTGGATTGCGCCTTCGCCTGCGACGATGCCGAGGTCAGGGCGTTCACTAATCGCACTGACTACTTCCGTATCGTCCTGCAAGCCCAAGGTCTCCCCGCCGACGAACTGTTGGCCGCCAGCCTGCGGGAAGGCGAGCGGGTGCGCGGCGGAGGCGGCCGGCAGTTTCTTATTGAATGCGGGCGCGAACTGGCGCGGCTCCTCGCCATGGACCCGGTGCGGCTGGATGGGATTCTGCGAAGGTTGAGGGCGTAGAGAATTGTAGGGGCGTTCAACCACGTCAAGCCGTGGCTTGGTTGAACGCCCCTACCGCCACCCTCCCCTGCAAGCGGGGGAGGGCCAGGGTGGGGGCCGCTTACACGAAAGGCGCATCATGGCACAACGAGACGGTTTGACCGAGTGGGACCTGGCCGCAGAGGCCGCGGGCAAGGCGGGGCCGGAGGAATGGGCCGCGCAGCAGGCGCAGGAACGGCGGCTCGGCGTCGTCGTTGGCGGCTCGCTGAGCGAGGGGCTGCGCATCCGCCTGGACCGCCAGGTGGTGATTGAAGACGTGGCTGTAGGCCGCTACATCGTCATTGAGGGGCAGGGTCGCCGCTTCTTCAGCATGATTACCGACGTGGCGCTGGATGCCGCCAACCCCGCGCTGGAAAAGAACCCGCCCGACCTCTCCGACGATTTTCTGCGCAAGGTGCACCAGGGAACCAGCATCTACGGGCGGCTGGACGTGACGCCGCTCCTGGTCATGGTGGAGGGCGAGCGGGAGCCGCGGCCCGTCAAGACCGTGCCCACCCATTACTCCATCGTCGCCAACGCCACGCCGGAGGAGGTCAACAGCGTCCTCGGCCAGGCCGATGAGAAGCACCTGCATATTGGTCGCCCTATTGAGATGGAAGAGGCAAAGGTCTATCTGAACCTGGCGCGGCTGGTGGAGCGTTCCAGCGGCGTCTTCGGCAAGTCGGGCACCGGCAAGAGTTTCCTGACCCGCATCCTCCTGACCGGCGTCGTCAAGCAGAAGGTCGCGGTCAGCCTCATCTTTGACATGCACAACGACTACGGCTGGGAGATACGCGACAAGGCCACCGAGCGGCGCGTCAAGGGGCTCAAGCAACTCTGCGGCTCGCAGGTGGAGATCTTCACCCTGGACTCTGAATCGTCGCGGCGGCGCAACAGCCCCTACGATACCGCGGTGACCATCGGCTACGACGAGATCCAGCCCGAAGACCTGGAAATGCTGCGGGAGACGAAAAACTTCAGCGACCTGATGATCGGCGCGGCCTATACCCTCGCGAGAAGACTGGGACACCGCTGGCTCTACCGCTTCCTGGCCGCCAGCCAGGCGCTGGACGATGCCTCCGAGGGCGACGAGGAAGCAGCCCAGATCATAGAATCGCTGCGTGAGCGGGGGAACATCGCCGCCGGGACGCTGGAGGGCCTTGTGCGCCGCCTCTCCGACCTGACGCGGTACCCCTTCCTCAAAAAGGAGGTGCGCGAGAGCGCGGTGCAGAAGATCTTTGACTATCTGAACCGGGGCATCAGCGTCGTTTTGGAGTTCGGGCGTTACGGCAACTCGCTAGAAGCGTACCTCCTCGTTGCCAACTTCCTGACCCGCCGCCTGCACGAGCGCTACGTCCACGCGGTGGAGAAGGCATTGGGCGAGGCGGCCCAGGAGCCGCCGCACCTGGTCATCGTCGTGGAAGAGGCGCACAAGTTCCTGGACCCGCAGATCGCCCGCCAGACCATTTTCGGCACTATCGCCCGCGAACTGCGCAA